>CAVBOS010000119.1:0-6324 GCA_963597005.1 Lachnospiraceae bacterium | reverse complement strand
GATATGAATATATTAAGTTTGAATTCTTTTTCTTCCGATTCACTTAAGGATATAACTTATAATCTTGAAGAAAATAAATCTGTTTCTATTTTGACGGATAGTGTGAAAGTGGTTGACTCGTTCTATTCTGTTTTAACGGGAAAAGACAAGTACAGTGGAAATCTGACGCTGATGTCAATGGAATGCAGAGATTATCCTGAAGTTGTAAGGAAGCTGTGCGGTTTTGTGAGTTTGAACACAGGACTGTATGAGGACAGTACAGTTAAAAACAATATTTTAGTTTATTCGATGTATTGTGGTTTTGATGCAGAATCCATTAAAGACAGAACCGTTTTTCTTCTTAAAAAAATCGGACTTTGGGAGCAAAGAGGAAAGCTTGTGAGAAAATTGGATGATTTATCCAAGCTTAAATTGCGCTTCGTTTTGTCTGTGATTCATTCACCTAAAGTTCTTTTCATACTTGATGCTTTGAACAGCGTTGATGAGGATGAGCTGGGGGAGATAAGCAATTTTGTGGAATATTTGAAAGCAGAAGAAAATGTATCTGTTGTAAATATCACTGTAAATCCGAATCTGTGCTTTGAGGGCGATGAAATATTAATTGTAACAGGTTCATCGCTAAGAACTTGCGGTTCCCTCCAAAAAATAATCGATGACTGTGAGCTAAACGATTTGGCTGTTATCGTTACTGCTGACAATAATCTTGATTATGACGGCGCGTATACAGTGAATGAAGACGGCTCTTTCAGTATTGAAATTAATTCAGAAAATAATATATCTGATATAATTAAAGAAGTGGCAATTCGTGATAACCGTATAACAAAGGCATATCTGAAGAAGGTTTCGCTCAAAGATGTGTTTGATTATTATTGCAAGGCGGTGGAAGATGTATGAGAGATGAAAAAACAAAGATGACAGATTTGATATCTCTGAATATAAAATATATTTTTCACCAACGTGTTTGCACCGCAGTAATAGCTTTTATAATAGCGGTTTTAAGTGTAATTGTTCCGCTATTTTATATGTTGGCGGCTTTCCTTTATAAAGATACAACAGGACAGCTTGCCGCCATTGATTTCAATATCGAAGGTTTTTCAACAGATAATCAGATATTATACTATATTTTTATAACCACAATTTCACCGTTTATATTATCGTTTTTGTCGATACTGGTATCGTTTATTGCATCTGCGGCATGTTTTGTTTCTGAAAGAGAAAATAACACCATGTCTTTATTGATGCTCACGACATCCGAGCCGATTAAAATTTATGACGCTAAAATTTTTGCAGTATTTATTTTTTCGCTTGGCTGTACTGCAGTTGCGGCACTTTGCTCTGGAATCATCTCAATTATAGGATGCAGCTTTATGGGTTTGCACGGAGCATTTACTTTTGAAAAAATAATCGAATTTGTTCTGCTTATTCCCGGGCTTGTTTTCTTGAGCACTCATTTATCGTATATGCTGAACAGAAGTAAACGAAAGGTATTTTTGTCTGTGACTTCTTGCGGATACGTATGTTTGCCGTTTGTTATTTTGCACATCGGAGAGTTTACGGGTTTGTACGAATTAAGTTTAATCAGCTATTTTGTTATATTTGCATTTTTGCTTGCGGGTTCGCTTGTGTTATATTTTCTTGCGAGAAAGAAAATTGCGTACGGCAAAGATATTTGATTGACTTCTAAGAGTAATTTGTTATAATCTAAGGTACAGATGCCTTTGATTTTAATGCATTGAAGTATATCTTATTTGATTAGTTGTGTATCAGGTTTAAAAACCAAAGAACAGAAAGGAATTTGTTATGTACGTTTATAAAACTAAGGGAGTTTGCTCTAAAGAAATTCATGTAGAACTTGACGGAGATGTCATTAAGGATTGTAAGATTGTCGGCGGATGCCATGGTAATACTCAGGGCGTTTGTGCTCTTGCAAAGGGTATGACTGTTGACGAATATGTTAAGAGATGCAAGGGCATCAAGTGCGGATTCAAGCCGACATCATGTCCCGATCAGCTTGCTATTGCTCTCGAAGAGGCAAGAGCAGCTCAGAACTGATTTCAATCTTTAAACAAGTAAATGAGTGTCCCTCACTGTGAGTGGGGGACACTTTTGTGTGTATATGAAAAAACTGCCCTCACATCTTTAAGTGAGAGCAGTTTTGTTCTTGTTAATGTAGTGGTTTATTCAGACAACATATAGCTTAAAGTCATTAAGCTATCGTTGAGGTGAACGTTTTCGATAATAACATCGTCATATTTAAGAGATAAGTCACAATGGGTAAAGTTCCAAAATGCTTTGATGCCTAATTCGCAAAGATTGTCGCAGGTTTCTTCAACAGAAACATTCGGGATACATATGATAGCCATTGTCGGTTTGTGTTCTGCGCAGAACTCCGGGAGGTCTGCGGCGTCAGAAACAGTATAGCCCCTGATTTCTGAACCTATAACATTTGGCGAAATATCAAAAACACCGCACAAATCAAATCCCATGTGCTTATAATTGATAGAAAGCAACGCTCTTCCGAGGTTTCCTGCACCTATAAGAATACACTTTCTTTGATTCTGGACGCCTAAAATATTTCCTATTGTTTCTTTTAAATTAGAAACGGCATAGCCGTAGCCTTGCTGACCAAAACCGCCGAAGCAGTTGAAGTCCTGACGAATTTGTGAAGCTGTGAAGCCCATTTTTTCTGAAAGTTCTTTTGAGGAGATTCTGACAATTCCCTTTTTTTCAAGCTCGCTCAAATATCTGTAATATCTTGGCAACCTTCTTATAACTGACATAGAAATGTTATTCTTAGCAATCATTCTTTAACTCCTGAGATAATAATTAAGCCTGTAAAGACTTTAAGGTTTCGCCGATTGCTACAAGGAATCCTTCGGTATCGACCTTTTTCTTGTTTTCAAGGTTTGACATTGCATACAAGTCGCCTGTCATAGTACCGTTTTCAATGGTGTCGATAGTTGCTTTTTCGAGATTATCGGCAAATGAGACCAGTTCCGGAATGTTATCAAGCTCGCCTCTTTTTCTGAGGGCGCCGCTCCATGCAAAGATAGTAGCAACGGAGTTTGTTGAGGTGGTTTCACCTTTGAGATACTTGTAATAGTGTCTCTGAACTGTACCGTGTGCTGCTTCGTATTCGTATACTCCGTCAGGGGATACGAGAGCAGATGTCATCATAGCCAAACTTCCGTATGCTGTAGCAACCATGTCGCTCATAACGTCACCGTCATAGTTCTTGCAAGCCCAAATGTAACCGCCTTCGCTTCTGATAACTCTTGCGACTGCATCGTCTATAAGAGTATAGAAATACTCAATGCCTGCTTCAGCGAACTTTTCCTTGTAGTCTTTTTCGAATACTTCGTTGAAAATATCCTTAAAGCGGTGATCGTATTTTTTGGAAATAGTGTCTTTTGAGGAAAACCACAAATCCTTTTTTGCATCGAGAGCATAGTTGAAGCATGTTCTTGCAAAGTTTTCGATGGATTTGTCAATGTTATGAAGTCCCTGGATAATACCCGGTGTCTCAAAATTATGGATGATTGTTCTTGTTTCGTTTCCGTTCTCGTCAGTGACAACAAGCTCTGCTTTTGCGTTAGCTGGAACAGTTGCTTCCACTCCCTTATAGACATCGCCGTAAGCGTGTCTTGCAATTGTGATCGGCTTTGTCCAAGTCGGAATATAAGGTGTAATGCCTTTTACGAGAATCGGGACTCTGAAAACAGTTCCGTCTAAAATAGCGCGTATAGTGCCGTTTGGAGATTTCCACATTTCAGAGAGGTTATATTCCTTGACTCTGTCCGCATTAGGCGTGATAGTTGCGCATTTTACGGCAACACCGTACTTTTTGGTTGCAAGAGCGGAATCAATGGTAACCTGATCCTTGGTCTTCTCTCTGTACTCGAGACCTAAGTCATAATACTCGGTTTTGAGATCAACATAAGGAAGAATAAGAATGTCTTTGATCTTCTTCCAAACAACTCGTGTCATTTCGTCGCCATCCATCTCAACAAGAGGGGTGGTCATCTTGATTTTTTCCATACCCGGGACTTCCTTTCTAACTTTCTTTCCTTTTTTAACTAAATGCGAAAGCATATAATTTTATTAATTAATTTTATATAGTATTGGAAGATTTGTCAATACTTTAACATAGATTTTTGTGTTTTTAACAATCCTTTTGGATAAATTTTATAAAAGACATATAGTACATATTCAAAAAGATAAGTTTTTGGCACTAAAGCTTGAAAATATAATGAAAGTCAAGTATAATCTTAATGCGTATATCGAATTTCGTTTTAAGTGTATTTTATGCATTGGTATTTACGGAATTTAGTGGTGCACAATTAGAAAGATAATACTTTATAGAGGAATGATCATATGGCTTTATTAACAAAGGGACCAAAGGGAACACAGGATCTTCTTCCTAAGCAGACCGAAAAGTGGCAGTTGGTAGAGGATGTAATGAGAAGTGAAGCGGGGGTACATGGCTTCGGAGAAATCAGAACTCCTGTTTTTGAGCATACAGAGCTTTTCTTAAGAGGCGTCGGCGATACAACTGACGTTGTTGAAAAACAGATGTATACCTTTACTGATAAGGGAGACAGAAGTATAACACTTAAGCCCGAGGGAACTGCCGGTGTTGTGCGTTCGCTTTTGGAGAGCGGAATATACAACGACGGATATCCAGTTAAGCTTTACTATATAACACCGTGTTACCGTTATGAGAAGCCTCAGGCAGGAAGACTCAGAGAGTTTCATCAGTTCGGTGTCGAGATGTTCGGGGCATCGGAGCCCATTGCTGATGCAGAGATTATAATGCTCGCAAAGAACATATTCGACAGACTCGGAGTAAGAAATCTGTCATTGGAGATTAATTCTATCGGTTGTCCTACATGCCGAGCAAAGTATCACGCTGCTCTTAAGGAGTATTTCTCTGCGTATAAAGATCAGCTTTGCGAGACATGCAACTCGAGACTTGAAAGAAATCCTATGAGAATTCTTGACTGCAAGAGCCCCGTTTGTTCTGAAATCGCAAAGGGTGCACCGAAGATTATCGATTATCTATGCGAAGATTGTGCAAATCACTTTGGCGGAGTTAAGGGATATCTTGATGCAGTAGGCATGGAGTATACTGTAAATCCAAACATCGTAAGAGGTCTTGACTATTACACAAGAACCGTTTTTGAGTTTGTTTCAAACGACCTCGGTTCTCAGAGCACAGTTTGTGGCGGCGGCAGATATGACGGTCTTGTTGAACAAATGGGCGGTAAGCCTACTGCAGGTCTTGGTTTTGGTATGGGCCTTGAAAGACTTATGCTTGTTCTCGAGGCTCAGAAAATTGAGTTCCCTGAGGATACAAAATGCGAGTGCTTTGTTGTATCAATGGGTTCAAATGCGCTTACAAAAGCTTTTGAATTGTCAAATAAGCTTCGTGAATGCGGAGTTCCGGCAGACTGCGATCTTTGCGGAAGAAGCCTAAAGGCTCAGATGAAGTATGCAAATAAAATCGGTGCCAAGTACACGATTGTTCTCGGTGACACTGAGCTTGAAAGCGAAAAGGCTGTACTCAAGTCTATGTCTTCGGGAGAAACAAAAAACATTTCTCTTGGCGAGCGTTTTATAGATGATTATATTACCTATGTTGCAGAATTAGAGGGTGACATAGAATTCTGATTTACAAACAAAGGATGTAACTTGTCGTAGGATGAGTTACATCTTAAATTTCAGATGTATTTTGCGGCGATATTTACCTTGAATAGAATATTTCGTTTTAGGTAATATTGCTTGACTGATAATATTATTGAAAGGACCCTTATGGGTTAGGCGAGAAAATGAAAGCAGAATTTTTATCGGGTATGAAAAGAACCAACTATTGTTCAGACCTGAGAATTGAAGATGTCGGAAAGACAGTTACTGTTTTTGGTTGGTGCCAGAGACAGAGAAATTTAGGGCAGCTTATCTTTATTGATTTAAGAGACAGAACAGGTGTTGTCCAGCTTGCGTTCGATGATTCCACTGACAGAGAAATTTTCGAAAAAGCTTCCGACGTCAGATCGGAGTTTGTCCTTGCGGCTTCAGGCGTTGTAAGAGAGCGCTCTTCAAAGAACAAGGAAATTCCTACAGGCGAAATTGAAATCGAAGTTACTGAGCTCAAGGTTCTCGGACTTTCCGAAACTCCTCCTTTTGAGATTGTAGAAAACTCAAAGGCAGGCGAGGATATCAGACTTAAGTACAGATATTTGGACCTTAGAAGACCTGATTTGCAGAAGAATCTTCTTATGCGTTCAAAAATAACAAAGGTTACAAGAGACTATTTCTATGAGAATG
>CAVBOS010000118.1:0-6352 GCA_963597005.1 Lachnospiraceae bacterium | reverse complement strand
AAAACCCACGGGGTAAAGATTAAATCAGCAAGTCCCGTTGTGTGGTCGGAATGAAGGTGCGTACAGAATGCCGTGGTGAGATTTCTCGGATTCAATTCATCTATTCCCATGATGAAAGCCTTTGTGCATTGTCTTACTACGCCTGCTCCGAAATCGACAAGATAAGCTCTGTCGTCAACAATAACGGCGCTAGAAGGGCCCATAGCCCACGGCTCAGCGTTTGGAGTGCCTGTTCCGAGTAATACTAATTTTGTTCTGCTCATATTTTTCTTCCTTTCTTTTCCTAAATAATAGCACCGAGAGAAGTATTATGCAATTGTCTTTGGTTGAAAAAATAACGGGCGTATGCTACAATGTAGGAAAATGCGGAGGTGCGAAAAATGTTCAGACCGATTAGAAGAAAAGCTAAGGAAAGAGATAAGGCGGTTGCCGTTAATCTCCTTAAATATTCAAGAATAGGTGTGCTTGCCGTAAACGGTGACGACGGCTATCCTTATGCTGTTCCAATGAATTTTTATTTTGATGAGAACGAGAACAAAATATATTTTCACGGAGCAAAGAGTGGTCACAAATTCGACTCTCTGAGCAAAGACAGCAAGGCTTGCTTCACGGTTTACGGGGAAGAGAAGATTAAAGCTGAAGAATGGGCGCCGTTTGTGGAAAGCGTTGTTGTGTTCGGTAAATGCAAAATGCTCGAATATGGTGACGAGGCATTGAATAAATTAAAAACGGTTGCCGCAAAATACTATCCTGAAGAGGAGCTTATCGCAAGAGAAATTGCTTCCTCCGCTAAGGGCTGTCAGGTTTATGAACTCGAAATAGAACACATGAGTGCAAAGGAAATTCAGGAAAAATAAAATAAGCCAACCGCAAGGTTGGCTTAAGTCTTGATTAATCTTCAATTTTTGAACAGGTGTCGACAACCCTGTCCAAAAGAGAAACAAGAGTTCTCTCTTCGTCCTCTGTGAGATCTTTTAATACACTGTTGCTCCAACTTTCAAGATATTTTTTGATTTCAGGCAAAATTTCTTCGCCCTTCTCTGTGATGTAGAGATTGTTCTGCCTTCTGTCGTTGGCGTCAACCTCCCGTCGGATGTAGCCGAGCTCTTCAAGACGCTTGGTTCTTCTTGCAATGGTGCATTTGTCGATGTTCATAAAGCATACGATAGCATCCTGGCTCGTGCCCGGATTTCTTGCGCAGAAAGAAATAATTGTGTACATACAGCCGTGAAGATTATATTTTTTCAGGTGCTCGTTCATGTATTTGATTTTCTGTCTGTGAAGATATGTTACGCATCTGCTTAACATTCTCGGATATTCGGCCGGATTATCGGTGAAAATCTCGCTCATGGCAATGAACCTCCTTTTTCGTGATTAAATCAGAGCGGTGTTTCGCTGTGATTCTAATGGCGCAAAGAAAGCCGTATATATGGAATTCTCTGCCTACATTAATCATATTATAGCTAAATTCTAACTGTTGTCAATGCAACTATTAAGTACTTATATTAAATTTGTGTAAAATTTCTTGAATATCGGTTTATATATGGCAGAATTACCGTTAACTTAAGCGGTTTCGGTAATATTTACATTTTGTTGCTTGAAATTGAGTGCGACAGAAAATAAAATAGAAAGTAAAGGATAAAAGTTGAATCCGTTTAAATTCAGTGATGATAACAAGCGTTATCACACATTATATTATTACAATAAGCACCATCTCGGCAAAAGCAGAAAGGTTATCTTAAATGCCGGAATGAGCTGTCCGAATAAGGACGGCACGGCGGGAGTAGGCGGCTGTATTTTCTGCGACCAGGGCAGCGGCTACTTCGAGCTTTCTTCACAACTTTCAATTAAAGAACAGATAATTAAAGAGCGTGAGAGAATATATAAGAAAACACCGGGCATCAAGCTGACGGGATATTTTCAGTCGAATACTAATACATATTGTTCGCCTGAAAGACTGGCACAGATACTGAACGAAGCTTACGAAACGAAAATGCTCGACTCGCTTGATATTGCGACAAGACCCGACTGTTTGGATGATGAAAAAATCTCCGTGCTGAAAAACTTTTCCGAAAAAATACCGCTCACGGTTGAGCTTGGTCTACAGTCAGTGAAAGATGAAACAGCCGAAATCATCAATCGTGGATATAAATTCGATGTATTTGAAGAAGCTTTCGCCAAGCTTAAAGGTGCGAAAGTGAGAACCTGTGTGCATTTGATTGACGGCTTGCCGAATGAGAATTTTGACGATATGATAAATACCGCTCGGATTTTGGGACAAATGCGCCCCGATGCCGTCAAAATACATTTGCTTTTTGTCATTAGAAACACAAAGCTTGCTCAAATGTACGAAAACGGAGAGTATATCCCTATGACCTTTGAAAGTTATATCGATACGCTTATTTCTCAGCTTGAATATCTTCCACCCGAAACAGTTATCGAAAGAGTCACGGGTGACGGCGACAAAAGAACCTTGCTTGCGCCGATGTGGAGCACGGATAAAATCTGTGTGCTCGGCACGATTGATAAGTGCATGGCAGAGCGTGACACATGGCAGGGCAGACTTTTTGTTGCAGAAAATCAGCTTATGTAGTACAATAATGAAGATGTGTAATTTGCACTTATTATTTTCACTTGCAGAAAGGATTAATTTATGAGTAATGTCTTTGAAAAGATAAATAAGACTTTGCGAAAAGGCAATGTTTATTTGATTATTGTTGCTTCTCTTGCGGCACTGGTAGTTCTTGCGTCACTTTTTGTGTTCTTCTTTAAGAGCGACAACAGAGGAACGCCGACTACGGATGTTGTTAACGATAACGGCTCAACGCTCACCGTTTCAGATATTTATTCGGGTGACGTAGAGATACCGAAGTTCAGTTATGCTCTCAATACTTACGAGACTGCTTCGTTTACTTCAAACTCTGACGGAACAATCACTTACCCGAATTCCTACAAGGGTGTTGATGTTTCTGAGCATCAAGGCGATATTGACTGGGCTAAGGTTAAGGATGCGGGATATGATTTCGCAATGCTCAGAGTAGGTTATCGTGGATACACAAGAGGAAGAATTTACGATGATACTACCTTTGAGGCTAATATCAAGGGTGCAACCGAGCAGGGATTGAAGGTTGGACTTTACTTTTTCTCTCAGGCTGTTACGGTAGCGGAAGCTGAGGAAGAGGCAAGCTTGGTTCTCTCTATGATAGGCGATTATAAAATCGATTACCCTATCGCATTCGACTGGGAGCCTGTCGACGACAGCAGTGCGAGAACAAACAGCATCACTGGAGACGAGGTTTCTCAGATTGCGGCGGCTTTCTGCGATAAGATAAGCAAAGCCGGCTACAATACAGCTGTTTACATCAATAAGACACAGGCTTACAGCTTCTATAACCTCGATACAATCAAGAGCTATGATATTTGGTATGCCGAGTATCAGCCTGCTCCAAGTTTATATTATAACTTCACCATGTGGCAGTACAGTGCATCAGGTACTGTTGACGGAATCGACGGAACAGCCGACCTGAATATTTCCTTCAAGGACTATTTAAATTAAAAATGACATTTCATTTAAAACCGTTCGCTGAAAAGCGGACGGTTTTTTAATGCGTATGAGTAAATCAACAAACTGTCAAAAATATGAAACCTATCTTCGAATATACTGTTGAAATTTATGGGACATTTCAGTATAATTTCAGTATAGTCTCAGAAAAAGGAAGAAGTAAAACTTAATACGGGAGGTAGTATTTTGAACATTTCAGAATTTGCGGAATATGCCGGAGTATCGAAGTCGGCGGTGAGCAGATATTTTAACGACGGTTATCTTAGCGATGACAAGCGTGAGAAGATAGAAAAAGCGATCAAAGAGACGGGCTATGCTCCGAGCTTTTCGGCTCATGCGGTTAAGACGAGAATAACTAAGCTTGTAGGAGTGATTATTCCTAAGTTATCAAGTGAAAGCTGTGCGAGAATTACGGAGGGGATAAGTCAGGTGCTTTATGAAAACGGCTACCAGATTTTGCTAGTCAACACAGCTAATGACTACAACAAGGAGATAGAATACCTTGAGCTTTTCAGACAGAACAGAGTTGACGGAGTTATATTGCTTGCGACGATATTTACCGAAACTCATAGATCACTCATTAATAAAATGCGTATTCCCGTTGTTGTCATCGGACAGCAGTACAAGGGACTCAGCTGTGTTTGTCATGACGATTATGGCGCCGCTTATGCACTGACCGATTTAATGCTGAAAAAAGGCGCGAATAAGCCGGCTTATATAGGCGTTACAGATGATGATAAGGCGGCAGGTGAAGACCGACATAAGGGATTTTTGCAGGCGGTTAAGGATAACGGCTTAAAGTTTGAGAACAATTACAGCGTAATTTCGGAATTTAATATTGATTCCGGTTATCGCTGTGCTCAGAGACTATTGTCAGACGGCAGAAAGCCTGACTGCATATTCTGTGCGACAGACAGCATTGCGGCGGGTGCGGCTTTATATTGCCGTGAACAGAACATAAGAATTCCTGAAGATATTATGATGTGCGGCGTAGGAGATTCGCATTTAAGCGCAGTTTCGGCTGTTCCGCTTACATCGGCAAGACTGCATTACAAGACTGCCGGAATGGAGGCGGCACAGATGCTCCTTAATTACATTTCAAGACCTTCCGATGTGCCGAAGACCATGAAGCTTGACTACGAAATTGTGGAGAGAAAGTCGACTGATCGCTGAAACATATATGAAACTGTGTGAAACTTCCCATTCCAAATATATAAGTTTATTCGATATTGCTAATAGACAAAAGCCGAAAAATCGGATACAATAGTATCAACAAATGAAATCGGTTTCACAAACAATATGAAATGTATGAAAGGAATAGGATAGGTATGGATTACAAGCGTTCAGCCCATGAAATTCTTACTGCAATTGGCGGAAAAGGAAATCTTGCAAGTGCAGCACATTGCGCAACAAGACTCAGACTCGTCATTGCCGACAACAGCAAGGTAAACAAAAAGGTTCTTGAGAACATTGACGGTGTAAAGGGTGTGTTTGAGGCTTCAGGTCAGCTTCAGATCATCATCGGTACAGGTGCGGTCAATAAGGTGTACGATGAGTTCATTGCAGAGGCAGGCATTGAGGCGGCTTCTAAGGAAGATGTTAAGGCTGCAGCAGCTGCTCAGACAGCTTGGTACAAGCGTGCAATTAAAAATCTCGGCGACATCTTCGTCCCAATTATCCCGGCTATCGTTGCCACAGGTCTTCTAAATGGTTTACTCGGAGGACTTGTTCAGGTATTCCCAGGAATGTCAAGCTCACATCTTTATGAGCTCTTAAATCTCTTCTCAAATACAGCATTAACCTTCCTCCCTGTATTGATTGCAATGTCCGCTGCTAAAATCTTCGGTGGTAACCAGTTCCTCGGAGCGGTTATCGGTATGATAATGATTCATCCAAGCCTCGTTAATGCTTGGACAGTTGCAAGCGGCGCAGAGACAAGCACTTTATGGTCTTGGTTCGGCGCATGGAACATTCAGAATGTAGGTTATCAGGGACATGTTATTCCCGTTATTCTTTCGGTTTGGCTGATGTCGGCAATCGAAAAGAGACTGCACAAAAAGGTTCCTGAGGTGCTCGACCTCTTCGTAACTCCTCTTGTATCTGTTCTTGTTGCAGGCTTCTTCAGCCTTACATTAATCGGACCTGTATTCGCTCAGATTGAAACTTGGGTTCTTAACGGCGCACAGCTCCTCATTGCAATTCCTTACGGTATCGGTGCATTCCTCGTAGGCGGTCTTTACGCTCCTACAGTTGTTGCAGGTGTTCACCACATGTACAACGCTATCGAGATGATGATGCTCGCAGACAATGGCATGAATACTTGGATGCCGATTGCTACAGCTGCTAACGTAGCACAGGGTGCAGCAGCTTTGGCGGTAGCCCTAAAAACAAAGAATCAGAAGACAAAGGCAATGGCACTTCCTGCTTCTCTCTCAGCATTCCTCGGAATCACAGAGCCGGCAATTTTCGGTGTTAATGTAAGATTTATGCGCCCGTTCATCGCAGGCTGCATCGGTGGTGCATTCGGTGGTGCTCTCGCTTCTATCATGAAGGTTTACGCTACAGCTAACGGCGTTACAGGCTTATTTGGCTTCTTAATCACAACAGATTCATTCTTAGGTTACTTACTCACAATCGTTGTTGCATTCGGCGTAGCATTCGCAGTCTCTTGGGTTCTCGGTATTAAAGAGGACAGCGAGGAGGCAGCTCCTGTAGCAGATACTTCTTCAGCAGTAGAAATCAAGGCTTTACCTGAGGGACAGATTGCTTCTCCTCTCAATGGTACAGCAA
>CAVBOS010000117.1:0-6375 GCA_963597005.1 Lachnospiraceae bacterium | reverse complement strand
CCCGCATAGATGAGTCCGTGCTTCTTCACATCGATAACCTTACCGATTATTGCACTCGACCAGTCGGCTACAAGCGGAATCTCGGAATTTTTACCGTCCTGAGGCAAAACCGACTTCGGCAATACTCTCTCGTAGTCATTGAATGCAACTCCGAAAATCGTGTTGTTTCCCGTGATATGAAGGAACCTAGCGTCACTCGGAAGCTCGCCGCAAACGGGAATGTAGGAATAATTGTCTGCCTTTGACGAAGCGACATAGACCGCATTTCCCCATCTGTCGCCCTCTTCCTTTGCCTTAGTTGCGAACTGTCCCGTCTGCATGTAGCAGAAGGTGTCGCCCTGCTTGCCGAGGTTCATGGGAATCATTGAGAACTGGGTGGTTGCTCCGCCCTGCATGAAAAGTATCTCGTAATTCTCGGGGATCTCCATGATTTTTCTTAGCGTTCCCTTTGTCTTTGCGAGAATCGCTTCAAAGGATGGCGTTCTGTGGCTCATTTCCATGACGGAACATCCTGCACCAGGGTAACAAAGAAGCTCTTCCTTGGCTTTTTCGAGAACCTCTAAAGGCATCATGCTGGGGCCCGCCGAAAAATTATAAACTCTGTTCAATTCTTCATTCATTTTACTCTCTCCTAAATTTACACAAACAAAAAACCGAGAGGCGACGCCTCTCGGTGGTTTACATGCTTTTTTGCATTTTCCCGAAAAGCTCACGCCAAATAAGACACTCTCGATGAGGTGCCGATTGATGATGAGCATGAAAAGAAATTGCAATACATAGCGTTTTTCTCCTGTAACACTTATTGGATACAACTATAACACCAATATGCAGGATTGTCAATAGGAACTTGCAGATTCTCGTTCTTTTGTCACGGGGAACAATAAAATAAGGGGCAGAACCATACTGCCCCTTGAATTTATCAACAAATGTTATTTTGAATTTGCCGATTTCGAAAATCAATAATTTATTCCGAACGCAAAGCCGTAACGGGATCTTGTCTTGCAGCCTTCTTGGACGGAATCAAACCGCCGAGCATTGTTATGCACATGCTGATGACAACAAGAATGACCGAAGCCTCGACAGGAATATAAGCGTGAAGCGTTGAAATTCCCGTCAGAGAATGAATGACGTGGTTGATTGGAATAGTCAGCAGATAGGAAATTCCCACGCCGAGAAGACCCGAGCAAAGACCAATGATAAAAGTTTCTGCATTAAAGACCTGACCGACATTCTTCTTGGAAGCACCGAGTGCTCTGAGAATACCGATTTCCTTTGTTCTCTCAAGAACGGAAATATTCGTGATAATTCCTATCATAATGCTTGAAACAACGAGCGAAACGCCGACAAATGCGATAAGCACATAAGAAATTGCGTTTATAATAGTTGTAATCGAGCTTGTGAGAAGTGCGACATAATCGGTGTAAGTGATTTTTCCGTCTTCATCAACGGAATCGTTGTAGTTATTGATGCTGTCGCTTATTCCGTCCTTATCGGAGAATGAATCGGTGTAAATGCTTATGCTTGACGGTGCGTCAAGGCTTACCTTACCGAATGCCGTCATGTTGTCGTCATAGCTTGAGCCCTTGATATAATTATCGTAAATCGAAATAAGCACATCTCTGTCAGGATCGTTCTGCATCCATGAGTCAAGAGCCGCCGCCAAGGTGCTCTCGTCAGCCGTGCCGTTCATAAGAGAGGTCATATCGACTGCACTTTCGGAGGAAGCCTCTCCCGTCATGCCGTTTGCCTGAATATAAGCATACTGCTCCTCGGTGATGTAGCCGCCTGCGAGTGCATCGTCAGCCGACATATAAGAGAGAATCTGCTCAACCCCGCTCATATCGACATCGGTGCTCTCTTGAGTTTCGGAAGATTCTGCCGATTCGCTTTCTTCACTATCACTCATGTTCTGCATGTTGTAGTACTGAATCATCTGGAAAAGTGAAGCCTTATCGGAAACGCCGAGCTGATTAATATATTCCTTTGCGTCCTCGATTTTCTCATCATCAGAAGCCGCCTTAAATGCCATTCCCGTGAGAACATTGGTGTCAGGTGTTTCTTCCTGAGCCTTTACGACCTCGCTGTCGTTTGTGTGCTCGATGATGTAATCCGTAAGCTTGGTTGTATAAGCCACGCTTGTTGTGATTTTCGGAGTTTCGGAGGAATCAGCCATTCTTATAATACCCGTGATTTTAAGCGGAATAGCCGTCTCCTTTAACTCGCCCTCAGAGAGTGTGTCGGGAGAAACATAGCTGAATGTTCCGTCGTCGTTCTTCTTGTAGTTATCGCATGCGGGAATGAGATAGAAGGTGTGACCGACTATGTCATCATAGCTCCATGTGATTTCATCGGGAGTTTCTCCGTCATTTATTGCATCCTGAATTTTTACATATTCGTCTGACGTGATAAATCCGAGCTGGTAGAGCGTGCTTGCGCTTATGCCGTTCTCATAGTCGAGAACCAAAGAAACCTCGTTATATTCTGTCGGCCACTCTCCGTAGACCAAATCGTAGCTGTCCTTGATAACGGCTGAAACATCAGTCTTGTCCTTGTTCATTGCCATTTCGGAGAAGTTTGCCGCACTTGAGGAGCCCGTGTAGCCCATCATGGAAGCAAGGCTCATCATGTTTTGGCTGTTTTGCATGACAAGCGAGAACGCCGAAGAATCGTCGCTTGTTTCGACCTCATTTGTGTCGGCATCGGAATTGATAAGCTTTCCGTCGGGGTCATAAGAGAAAACATCAAAGCTTGTGTCATAAGAATAAACTATTCCGTTCTCTCCGATGTACTGCTGAATTTCGGAGTCGGGATCGTCAAGATAACGCTTGAAATCGGTGAGATTATTCTCCGTGAAACTTGACGAAAGAGAATCTACCGCTTTCATCTCGTTGTAGCTTGCGTAAACCTTATCGAGCGATTTATCACTTTCTTTTTTATCCGAACCCATGGTCATGCCGCTCATGCCCGTCATTTCCATCATACCGCTTAAGTCGAAGGTGGTCTGACTTATCGTGATGGGGTAGCTTGTCATGGTGTCCTTTTGAATTTCATCGATATAGGCGTTAACTCCCGTTGAGAGAGAAAGAATGAGCGCGATACCTATGATGCCGATAGAGCCAGCAAAAGCGGTCAAAAAGGTTCTTCCCTTTTTTGTGCGAAGATTGTTGAAAGAAAGGGCAAGACTCGTGCCGAATCCCATTTTTGCCTTTCCGATTTTCTTTTCTGTCGGCTTTTCCTCGTTTGTCGGCTCAAACGGGTCTGAGTCGGAAATGATTTTTCCGTCACGAAGCTTTACTATACGTGTGGAATATTTCTCGGCAAGCTCGGGGTTATGCGTGACCATGACGACAAGGCGGTTTTCGGCAACCTTTTTGAGAAGCTCCATAATCTGAATGCTCGTCTCGGTGTCAAGTGCTCCTGTCGGCTCATCGGCAAGAAGAATATCCGGCTCGTTTACAAGTGCTCTTGCGATAGCAACTCTCTGCATCTGTCCGCCCGAAAGCTGATTCGGACGCTTGTATATCTGCGCTCCGAGTCCGACTTCTTCCAAAGCCGCCTTTGCACGCTCTTTTCTCTCTGCACCCGATATGCCGCCGATAGTCAGCGCAAGTTCGACATTCGAGAGAAGATTCTGGTGCGGAATGAGGTTATAGCTCTGGAAAACAAAGCCGATTGTGTGATTGCGGTAGGCGTCCCAGTCTCTGTCCTTGTACTTTTTCGTGGAAACAGAATTGATTATCAGGTCACCGTCATCATATCGGTCAAGTCCGCCTATGATATTAAGCAAAGTGGTCTTGCCCGAACCTGACGGGCCGAGAATCGAAACAAACTCGTTGTCACGAAGACTCAGACTGACTCCGTCAAGTGCCTGCTGTACAAGCTCGCCCGTCTTGTACTGTTTTCTGATATTTTTCAGTTGCAGCATCTTTCTTTCTCCTTAAAACTTTCTTTCCGAATTAACTGTATGATTATTATATGCTTAACAATGCTATTTTAGCAAAGTTTTACTGAATATTTCGTGAACAAAATGTAAAAAAGAAGAGAAGTCGTGTGACTTCTCTTCTAATTGTTAAAAAAATCAATCAAACCTCTACGACAGAGCCGAGAACCTTGACGCCGCTTGTTTTGCAAATATCAAGCTCGTTTTTGATTTCGTCGCATCTTGAATCGTGAGTTCTTTCTATAAGCACGACTGCATCGCACTTGGACATTTTTTCAAGGCTTTCCGGGTCAACAAGGATACTTCTGCCGAATTCCACGGAGCTTACTTTGCCCTTAAGACCTTCTGCTATCTTTTCCGCAAGAGAATCATCAGAGACAGAGCCTGTAATATAAAGGCTCTTTATGTCGTTCTTCTCTGCGCTTATCGCAATGCCTGCGTTTATCATGGAAAGTCTCTCATCATTTGAGTAGGAGAGCAGTCTTGAAGCAAAGGCTTTTTCGAGAGCCTTATCAATGCCCTTCTTCTCAGGCGACTGAACACCGAAAACCTTCACGCCGAATGTATAGTCCATATCTTCCGCACGCTTTATTCTTGCGATATAGATGTACTTAAGAACCTCAATGAGCACTACTATGATAATTCCCGCAAGAATACCAACCGCCGCGTTTTTCTTGTCAAGGCTTATCTTGACGCTCGACGAGCTTTCTTCACTTACGGCACTTGTATCCGGTACCGCAGTAACAATATCGTCATCGCTTCCGTCATACATGTACTGTGCGACCAAAGCGTTATAATAAGCCGTCTGTGCGGTTGTCATATTCTTTGAAAGATTGTTAATTGCCGTAAAAATGGTGTTAAGATTGGAGACATAGCCCTGCTTGGCAGAGAGAATATCATTTGCCACCGTCTCGGAATACTGCTCCGAAACAAGAGTGATATCAAAGCTTCCGAAAATCTTTTCCATCTCGGATTTCTGCGAGGAAATCTCGTCCTTGATGATTTTTCCGATATTTCTTGCCGTCTCCTCGTCCGGTGCGTAAATCGTGACCGTCATCGTATCTACTGCCGAATTCAAGCTTGAGTCTTGGTCTTGGTCTTGGTCTTGACTTGAACTGAAATTCGTTGTGATAAGCTCCTGAATATAAGCCAGGTCAGTATCCCAGCCGATTTCGTCACGGATTTTGGATGTCGTGTCATTATTTATAAGTCTGCTGCCGTAAGCCAAAATTATGTCGCCCGTGAAATCCTTGTACTCAATTGTTGGGTAAACCGCATTGTAATGCGTATCAATAACATAATTGAGCGTATATGTAGGAGCGGAGGACGAATCTATCTCCATTTTGACGGAATTGCTCAAATAACGCTGAATTTCCGAAGCCTGAACCACATATTCCTTGTACGACTCGAACGCAAGCTCTGTCTCGTACTTTATCTGTTCGCTAAGACCGCTTGCCGTGCTTTTAACGGTCTTCTCAAGTTTTTGTGATTTTGTCAAACTGGAATCAGCGTCATCGTCGCTTCCCGAAGATAATGCGCTCATCACACTCGAGCCAAAGCCGCAGACTATCGCAAGAACAAGAACCATTATGAGCATGACTCTCCACTTCTGCAAAACGCGATAAACCATATCTTTTATGCTTATTTGAATTTCTTTCATATTCTGTCCTTTTGAATTAGCTTTTAACCTTTCAGTGAAATTCAAAAATGTCCTCCGCCACCGAGGAGCGGAGGACATCAATATTTTAATTATACACAACAGCCGACTTTACGTCAACCGCACTGATATTGTCTCTGTTTTACTCAATCTTCTGTCGGAAATACTTCCTTGCCGAATTCATCAAAGTACTTTTTAGAGACGACATTGCCCTTTTTGTCGTATTCCGTTTCGATAACGGCATAGCCGTTCTTGGCAGTGTAAAGCTCACCGTTCTTTTTGTATTCGGTTTTGACTATTCGGTTGTATTCGTCACGGTAATTAATCTTATCGTAATCTGGTACCTGCTTGTAGCTTATCTTCTTGATAACTGCTTTCCCGTCGGAAACTGCCGCAAACTCAAGATTATCAATATCCTTTGCCCTCAATTTAAGGCTTACACTCAGATTACCGTGATTGTTATAATCGGAAGCTGTTTTGGTTTTTGTTTTGAAAACCTCACCGTCTTTAAGCACCGAAACGGTCACGCCGCTTCTTTCCTCTGAGCTTAAGCTGAACGTCACAAGATATGTACCGTCCTCAAGCTCAGTAGGAACTCCGTGAGTGATTTTTGCATTATCTCCGTCAAGCTCGATATAGTTGTCGCCGTTGAGCTCCAAGCCGTTTTCGCTCGCAAGAGCGGACAAATCTATATTAAGTGAATTCGGATAATGGTTATACACCTCGTAGCCGTTTTCCTTTAATGCGGCAATCACGGACTCGTCATTTGTGTAAAGCG
>CAVBOS010000116.1:0-6416 GCA_963597005.1 Lachnospiraceae bacterium | reverse complement strand
GCCCACGAGAGAAAAGCGAAGCAGAAGAGAAATAAAGAAGAACAGAGCGAAGCGATATTTAAAAAGATAGGCAAAGAAAAATACGTCAAGAATGCGAAGCATTCGCAGACGGGCATTTTTCTTGCCGACCGATTTACGCAAAGAGAAATACCAAACAAATAAAAAGAAAGGCTTGGAAGCTTAACCGAAAATGCGAAGCGTTTTCAGGGCGAGTGCCAGTAGTTAAGCAGACAAGCCGACCGATTTACACAAAGAAAAATAACGAATGAAAAAAATATAACCTATAACAGATGTCTTCCGCCTCTAAGGTGGCAAACATTAGTTATAGGTTATATTTATCGCCTTATTTTGTTCTCACTGCCTTAATATTACTCCACGAGGAATAAAGCCTTGTGCTCTTTCCGTCAACCGTGACGGTCTTGTATGTTCTTATCTGAACATAATATGTTGTCTTTCTTGAAAGTCCCGAAATCCTGAGACTTGACGAAGAGTTGTTTAAAACAATCTTATATGTGGAATTTGACATATTACCGCCTTTAGAATATCTTATCTGATAACCGCTTGTCCCCGTCTTCTGAATGTTCCAGTATACTCGGAAGGAATTTGAATAGTTTGCGATTTTCTTTATTGTCGTCGACCTTGGAACAATATTAAAATAAAGATAGTTTGTGCCGGAATAGTTGCCCTTTAGGGTAAGCTTTATCTTGTAGCGTCCGACATTTTTTCGTCCCGACGGATACGATAATGTGTAGTCTGTGCCTTTCTTAAGCACTGTGCCCTTGCTGTTCTTGACGGTTACGCTTGGGGTTTTGACAGAGCCGTTATAAACCGTGCTCGTGTATCCTATTATAATATTATTTGCTTTATATATTGTCGTTGTTTTAGAAACATAACCGCAAACAGAACATTTTGTGACTTTCTTTCCATTACTGCTCTTGGTTGCCTTTGTCACCGTTGTGGTGAATTTGTGGCCGCTGTCGCACTTTGATTTGGTTGTAAAGGTCTTAGTGCCTGTCCAATAAGTCGTGCCGTTAAACACGGCGTACATTTGATATTTATAACAGGTTCCTTCTTTTAGGCTGACTCCCGTTTCGTTAAAAATATTGTAATAGATTTCCATATATGAGGATGAATAATTTGCGCTCTCGTCCTTTTGAACGACAAGATTATTATTCATATCCCAGACTCGAAGTCCCGCACCGGTAAAACGGCCCGTACTTGACGCTGATAATTTTGTATATACAAAAGCGTTTGTCGTGTCCCATTCGCATCTGTCGCTTCCGAAACTGACAGAAACAGACGGTGCAGAATACTTTCCCGTGTAAGTTTCGTTATTTGGATTTATTCCACTCTGATTATACCACGCTCCGACCGATATACCGAAATGCAGATGATTTCCATAGGAATTTCCCGTAGTTCCGACTTTACCGATTATCTGACCCGCTTCAACTCGGCAAGTCCTGTAAGCATTTGTTGGAATACTTCCTGCCTGCATATGAGCATACTTGTAAAATCTTCCGTCATCACCGTAAATAACAAGTCCCGTGCCAAAGCCGTTGCAATCTCCGTATGAACCTGAGTGCTGCTGACCGCACATCCAAATTTGAGTGACCGTTCCGCCGATAGCGGCAACAACATTCGCACCGCCTATGCTTCCGTCAGAAATATCTATTGCGCCGCCGTCATGATATCCCTGAGATAAGCTGGTGTGCCCCGGAACAGGCCAACGAAGCGTTACGCTTCCCGCGAGCTGAATGTTTGACTGACTGTTTTCTTTTGCAGATACTGTAAGGCTTCCCGAGCAAAGCAATATTACGCTCAATAAAAGAACAGTAATCCTTGTTCCAATCCTAACATTTAAACTTTTAGCTTTCATTTACTTTTCCCCCTTTGGAATTCTGATATTATTCTACTCCTTAGTTTCTGCAAAAATTTGTACACGATATTCTTGCAATATAATTAAAGCTTCTTTTTGGGGGCTAAAAAATTCTCGCCCCATTACCTATTAACTTGAGTCACGAAGCGAGAAAATCAATTACAATATTTTTTACAAAACAAAAAATCCTTAAGCTCAAATAAATCAAGCTTAAGGATTTTTGTGGTCGAGGTGACGGGATTCGAACACGCGACCTCTGCGTCCCGAACGCAGCGCTCTACCAAACTGAGCCACACCTCGATAATAAATACCTCGACAAATTTTGCCGAGGTATTATGGCTGCGGAACTAGGATTCGAACCCAGACATACAGAGTCAGAGTCTGCTGTGCTACCCTTACACAATTCCGCATTATGTCTTGTCGGCGTTTGTTTTGTTTTCGTTTGTTCAACCGACAAGAGTTATTATACTCTTTTTTTCTGAAAAGTCAACACTTTTTTCAAAAAAAATTCAAAAAAACAAAAATTATTTTTTCTTTTCTAAAAAATCGCATAAAACAGGGAAAAATTAAGAACAGTACCCATTTGATTTTCGGGCACCGTTCCTGTTTTTTGAAAAAATATTTTATTTTTTATCAAAGTCCCTTAACGTACTTCTTGAATTCGGGGAGCATTCCGATTCTGTCAGGCACGTGAGGCGGCATCTGGAGGAAATCGTGACCAGGGAGGTTATTTCCTTCTACCATTACGGGACCGTGGTCTGTCATGGCGATATCCCAGCCGACATATCCCATCTGCGGAACTCTGCCTGCAGCTTTAACGCACATATCGACAGCCTCCTGCCAACGCGGAATCTTGAAGCCCTCGATCTTTGTTCCTGTCTTTGGGTGAACCTTGTATTCGATTCTGTCCTTATCGTATCCTACATGAGTGATAACTCCCGTTTTGACATCGATAGGAGCGCACATACCGCCCGCATTGAGGTTGTCGACAGGACGGTCGCTGTTTCCTATTCTGATGAACGCATAAACGACGTGTCCCTCGCCCTCGCTGAATATTGTAACTATTCTGAGAGTATTGACCGAAGACGGATTGAGTGCCATAAGCTCCTCATGCTGAACGATAAATTCCTCTGCGAGGTAATTTCCCTTGCCTCTTAAGTAATCGTACATTTCCTTTACGGACTTGAAGTCGCTCTTCTTAAGCTTTTCTACTCCGACGCCGCAGCACTCGTCCGTGGGCTTAGCCATGATAACATCGTGTGTTGACATGAACTTCTCGAAGTCCTCATAGCTTGTGTCCGGCATATAGTGCCACTCACGGTTGATGCAGTCGCCGAAGGTTGCGTAAAACTCGTCCTTATTATCAAAGACATGATAATAATTCGGGTCGTTCATAAGTCTTGTTATGGTATTGTTGATACCTCTTGTGACATAAGTCTCTCTCTGAGCCTTAGTCAAAAGATACCATTCGCACAGAAGATAGTCCTTGTAGCCTGCGCCGTATCTGAGACCGCAATAAACGATATCGAAAAAGAGGAAAATTCTGCTCTTTCCGCAAATCTTATGGACTGTACCGACTGTCTCGAAAAGACTTTTATAATCCATATGAATGATACACTTGATAAGGTACTGTAATTTCTTCATTTACTTTCCTTTCCCGCCTTAAGCCTAAATTGTGCTTAAAAGCATTTTGACAAATCAAATATCGTCTAATTGTACCACCGAATTAAATATGCTGTCAATCTCAAGTTTATCGAGAAGTCGGCACTGCCCCTCCTCTAAGCTTTCGTCAAGCATCAAGCCGCCTACGGAAATTCTCTTGAGCTCCAGCACTTTATTATCAAGTGCCTCAAACATTCTCTTAACCTGATGAAACTTTCCCTCTCGGATTCTCACAAGTGCGACATTCGGCTCGTTTTCGTTCGGCACTCTTATTTCGGCTGGCAAAAATTCAATTTCTCCGTATTTTATGCCTTTCTCAAACTTTTCTTTATCGCTCTCTTTAACGGGCTTTTCGAGCTCTGCACGGTAGATTTTATACACATGGCTTTTCGGTGCAAGCATTCTGTGAGCCATATCGCCGTCATCTGTTATGACGAGAAGTCCCGTTGTGTTCCTGTCAAGTCTGCCTGCTGGAAAAATTCCCTTGCGCTTGTAATTATCGGGAAGCAAATCAATCACAGTGGTGTCACGCTTATCATCTGTCGCACTGACAACGCCCTTAGGCTTATTGAGCATGACATAGATATATTTGCTGTAAGAAACGATTTCCCCCATAAAACGAACCTCATCGTTCTCAGGGTCTATCTTGATGTCGGCTTTCGAAATAGGCTTGCCGTTTACCGTTATCATTCCCTTTTTGGCAAATCCCGAAACTTCTTTTCTGCTTCCTATCTTCTGGTTCGAGAGAAATTTATCAAGTCTTTCAGTCAAGTTTCGCCTCCAAAAATTCAATACTAAGTTTTTCCGTTATTTCACCGTCATATACCACGCAAACGGCAAATTCATTATTTAAGACAAGATAAAACGGAGAATACTCCTTTCCGTCTTCTGTGGTTATAATGTCCTCTTTCGATGTATCAATCGCTTTGAGCGGATAGCCTATTCCGATTCCGAGCATTTTGACATAAGCCTCTTTCATTGTCCAAAGCCTGAAAAATTCTCTTGCCGTGTCGGAAGAAGCCATTATCCTTTGCTTTTCGTCTTCGTTTGCCACACGCTCCAAAACTCTCAAATCGTGCGGTCTAATCAGCTCGCAGTCCGCCCCTACTTCAATATCACCCACTGCAACTATTATCAGTCCTTTTGAGTGACTTATACTGAAATGAAACGGATTATCTTCAAGATACGGCTTTCCGTGAGCACCCTTAATGATTTCAAATTCAATGTTGGGGTCTAAACCGCAATCCCTCTTGGCATATTTAAACACATAATCTCTTATGCGCTTTTCGTCTGCCTTGAAGCTCTCTTTTTTATATTCGTATTCGCAAATATACAGTTTAGGTTTCATTATTCCTCTCTGCCCAGTTCATGGAGCATTTGACCGCCTTGTGCCAAAGCTTCATCAAATGCTTCACCTTTTCTTCGTTATAGTCAGGCTTAAAAAGTGCCTGCGGCTTGACGAGTTTTTCAAGCTCCTCTTTATCTTTCCAGAATCCTACGGCAAGACCCGCTAACATAGCCGCACCCATTGCCGTTGTTTCGAGACACTCGGGACGCATTATTTTATGACCCGTAATATCCGACTGAAACTGCATGAGGAACTGTGAACGGCTTGCACCGCCGTCAACTCTGAGTTCTTTCACTTTTACACCCGAATCGGTTTCAATGGTATCGAGCAAATCTTTGCTCTCATAGGCAATACTCTCGAGAACCGCCCTTGCAAAATGAGCCTTAGTACAGCCTCTCGTCACACCCATGAGTGAGCCTCTTGCGTACATATCCCAGTAGGGTGCACCCAAACCCGTGAACGCCGGCACGAACACCGCTCCGGCGGTATCCTCCACCGACTCGGCAAGCTTATTTGCTTCATCGGGACTTTCGATTATCTTCAATTCGTCCCTCATCCACTTGATTGCGGAGCCTGCATTGAACGCACTTCCTTCAAGCGCATAAGTAGGCTTTGAGTCTATGCTCCAAGCAATAGTTGTGAGAAGACCGTTTTTGCTCTTTGACGGAACATCTCCCGTATTCATGAGAACAAAACAGCCCGTGCCGTAAGTATTTTTTGCCATACCCTCACGGAAACAGCACTGACCGAAGAGTGCGGCATGCTGGTCACCCGCAATACCCGAAATCGGAATTTTTGCACCGAGAATTTTCTCGTCGATATAACCGACAATCTCAGAGGAATTCACGACCTTAGGCAAGCACTCACGACTTACGCCGAAATAATCAAGCATAGTCTCGTCCCAGTCAAGCTTTCGAATATCAAAAAGCATGGTTCTCGAAGCGTTTGTGTAGTCGGTGACATAGCTTTTACCGCCCGTCAGATTCCACACAAGCCAAGTGTCGACCGTACCGAAGCGAAGTCTGCCTAGCTCTTTCAGTTCACTTGCCTTTGGCACATTATCGAGTATCCACTTCATCTTTGTTCCCGAGAAGTACGGATCGATAATAAGTCCCGTAGTATCTCTTATATGCTCCTCGAGGCCGTCGTTTTTAAGCTGCTCGCAGATTTTTGCCGTTCTTCTGCACTGCCAGACTATCGCATTGCAAATAGGCTCACCCGTAAGCGAGTCCCACGCTATGGTAGTCTCTCTTTGATTGGTGATTCCCACTGCGGCTATTTCCGACGCCTTAACGCCGGCAATCAAAACAGCCTGTTCAATGGAATAAATTTCCGACTGAAGTATTTCCTTCGGGTCATGCTCGACAAAACCCGGCTCGGGGAAAATCTGATTAAATTCCTTTTGTGCCATACCGACAATCTTGCCATCTTTGTCAAATATAACCGCTCTTGAGCTTGTTGTACCCTGGTCAATCGCCAGCACATATTTTTTCTCTTCTGTATTACTCATAATCCACAACCCTTATACAC
>CAVBOS010000115.1:0-6486 GCA_963597005.1 Lachnospiraceae bacterium | reverse complement strand
GTTGTCGTTAACGTAAGCGACACCGAAAAGCTTTACATCACACCGTACAGCGACCATCTCGATGTCACGGCAAACGATGCATTCACCAAAAACCACGGTGACGGCTTCACGGGCTCTTTCTACAAAAATTAAATCATCTTTCAAAAATCAAAACGGAGACAGGCAACCGCTTGTCTTCGTTTTTTAACAAATTGTAAAAAACTGTTTCAATTTCAATTATTTTAAATTTACTATTGAAAAGTATACCAAATTGGTGTATATTAATCGTGGTTGTTAAAGATACTTAACTTTTCCACCTAAAAGATATGAAAGGATTTTATGATATGAATAAAGTCATCTACTGTGATAATGCGGCAACAACAGCGGTTTCCCCCGCCGTTCTCGAAGCAATGTTGCCATTCTATAAAGACTGCTACGGTAACCCATCAAGCCTTTATACCTTAGGTCAAAAGGCAAAGGGCCCGCTTGAGGACGCAAGAAAGACAATGGCTGATATTTTCGGCTGCAGCGAAAAGGAAATTTTCTTCACCTCTTGCGGTTCTGAGGCTGACAACTGGGCAGTCAAGGGTGCTGCTCACCTCATGGCTAAGAAAGGCAAGAACCACATCATCACTTCTGTTTTCGAGCACCACGCTATTCTTCACACCTGTGCGGCTCTTGAAAAGGAAGGCTTTGAGGTCACCTACCTCCCCGTTTACAGCGACGGTTTGGTAAGAGTCGAGGACGTTGAAGCTGCTATCACCGATAAGACAGCTCTCGTCACAATCATGTACGCTAACAACGAGATCGGCACAATCCAGCCAATCCCAGAAATCGGTGAAGTCTGCAAAAAGCATGGCGTTCTTTTCCACACAGACGCTGTTCAGGCTGCAGGAAACGTGCACATCAACGTTAAGGAACAGCACATCGATATGCTCTCCCTCTCCGGTCATAAGTTCCACGGCCCCAAGGGTGTTGGTATGCTCTACTGCAGACGTGGCTTAAGACTTCCAAACCTCATCGACGGCGGTGCTCAGGAGTCCAACAGACGTGCAGGAACAGAGAATGTCGCAGGCATTGTCGGAATGGCTACCGCACTTAAGATTTATGCCGACACAATGGACGAGAGAAACGCTAAGTTAAGCGCCATGACAAACAAGCTCATGGACGGTCTTTCTAAGATTGAGTGCTCAAGAGTCAACGGTTCACGCGAGCACAGACTTCCGGGAAATGTAAACATGTGCTTCCTCGGAGTTGAGGGCGAGTCCATGCTCTTAAGCCTCGACTTCAAGGGTATCTGCGCATCCTCAGGCTCTGCATGCACAAGCGGAAGCCTCGACCCGTCACACGTTCTTCTTTCAATCGGACTTCCTCACGAGGTTGCTCACGGCTCACTTCGTCTTTCTTTCTCCGATGTAAACGATGAGAGCGATATCGATTATATCCTCGAGGTTCTCCCTCCGATTATCGAAAAGCTCCGCTCATGGTCTCCTCTCTGGGAAGAAATTCTTCAGGGAAAGAGCAACATCATGGACAAGTACAGAGAGTGCTTCCCGAACTGGAAGAATGTTCTCGGCGAGTAATCGCTTAATTAACTTGAAAAACAGTTTATAATCGTTTAAAATAGAAGCATTAACCCGAAAGGATGTTTAATTATGGCATATAGTGAAAAAGTAATGGAGCACTTCACCAACCCTCACAACGTAGGTGAGATTCCCGATGCTAACGGTATCGGACAGGTTGGTAACCCGAAGTGCGGCGATATAATGAGAATGTACATCAAGGTAAACGATGACGAAATCATCGAGGATGTTTCCTTCAAGACATTTGGCTGCGGTGCGGCTATCGCAACAAGCTCAATGGCTACAGACCTCATCAAGGGCAAGCCGATTAGTGAAGCACTCAAGCTTACAAACGCTGCTGTTATGGAGGCTCTTGACGGACTTCCGGCAATCAAGGTTCACTGCTCTGTTCTTGCCGAGCAGGCAATCAAAGCAGCCCTCTCCGATTATTACAGACGCAAGGGCATCGACCCTGTGCCGATTGTCGGTGAAATTCACGATGACGACGAAGAGGAATTTATTCCTGAAGAGTAAAAAATTAAGCTATGCGAATGAAAATTTCGCATAGCTTTTCTTTTTGTCTGAATTTAAATCAAGCGGCAACTCTCTGAATTTCAATCGCATAGCAATTTGAAGTATCGCCGAAAGCAACCGTCTGGTTTTCCCAAAGTCTTGTCTCTGCCTTTGTCCAGATGAGTGCATCACCGCTTGGCTCGCTCTCGCCGTAAAGTGACGAAAACTCTGAGCTGAAATGTTCGTGAGCCGCCGTGACATCCGTACCCTGAGCCGCACAGAGATAAACCACAAACACCTCATTATTCCAGAAATCGACCCTCGGACAGAACTTGTATCCGTCAAGATCAATGCTTACGCAGTCAATGTACCATGTGGAGTCCGTTGAAGCGGAATTCAAATCATCCTTTGTGATTCCAAGTGCCGAAAGAACCGCCTCGGGAGATGAGCCGTTGCTTATCTCTGCTAAATCAAAGCCGACAGCACCAACCAAATCATCCGTTGTGATCTCAAGCTCGGTTTTGGTCTCAGCGACAGCAGCTGTGTTAGCCGACTTTGTTTCAGTCTCACTGCTCTGTGCCTCGCTTTCCTCTGCCTGAGAAGAAGCGGCAGATACTTCACTTGAAACCGTCTCGCTTACTTCGCTTTGTGTGCTCTGTGTGCTTGTGCCTGATGAACAAGCTGTCATTGCCATCGCCATACTTAGGCACAAAAATAAAGTTACTATTTTTTTCAAAACTAAACCTCCGATGTATTTTTTCTGTTTGAAAACAGACTTTGTCGCAGTACAACATTTAGGATTATACCAATATACCCACGGTTTTACAAGCAAATTTATTTTTGCTTTTTTCCGACATTTTTTATTTTACTCAATCTATTATTCCAAATCCATAAATAAACTCTTGATATATCCACAATAATAGGATATAATGAATAAGAATGTAAGAGCTGGTATGCAGTTTTTATTTATTTTGTTGAAACGAGGGACTTTTCAATATGGATATAAAGCAATTTTATCGCGGTGAAAGCTTTGACGATTACACCTTTCTCGGAGCTCATCCGGACGGCGAAGGAACAACCTTCAGAGTCTATGCTCCGCACGCACTAAGCATTTCTGTCATAGGTGAGTGGAATTCTTGGAAGCCTATTGAGCTTAACAAGATTTTGGACGGCAACTTCTGGGAAACTCATGTCTCCGAGGCTGTGCCGGGAATGATGTACAAAATCAGAGTTCAGGGCAAGGACGGCAAGACAATCGACCACTGCGACCCATACGGCAGAAGAATGCAGCTTCGTCCGGCAAATGCCTCCATTATCCCTGAGAGACATGACGCATTCTCATTCACGGATGACGAGTGGATGTCTAAGCGTAAAGTAAGAATCCGCAGTGCTCTTAATATCTATGAAATGCATTTCGGCTCTTGGCGCATGAAGTCGGATAAAAAAGCCGACTGGTACACCTATGAGGAATTAGCCCCCATGATTATTCCTTATCTCAAGGAAAACGGCTACAACTATATTGAGGTTATGCCTCTTTCCGAGCATCCGTCCGATGAAAGCTGGGGATATCAGAACACGGGATTTTATGCGGTAACCGCAAGATACGGCACACCCGAGCAGCTCAAGTTCTTCGTCAACGAATGCCATAAAAACGGCATCGGCGTTATCGTCGACTTCGTTCCCGTTCACTTTGCCGTTGATGATTACTCTCTCTGGCATTTTGACGGAACTCCGCTTTACGAATATGAAGACGCATCCGTCGGCTACAGCGAATGGGGCTCAAACAACTTCAACCACGGCAAGGGTGAAGTAAGAAGCTTTTTACAGTCCAACGCAAACTACTGGCTCAGCGAATATCACTTTGACGGTATCAGAATCGACGCTGTTTCCAACCTTATCTACTGGCAGGGCAACAAAGACAGAGGTGTAAACGAGGGCGCACTCTCGTTCATCAAGGGAATGAACTCGGGTCTTAAAGCAAGACATCCGAGCGCAATGCTCATAGCAGAGGACTCCTCCGACTATCAGGGCGTTACAAAGCCTGTTTTCTCAGGCGGTCTGGGATTTGACTACAAGTGGGATCTCGGCTGGATGAATGATACACTAAAGTACTTCAAAATGCCCGGCTTCTACCGTTCCGGCAGTGAGGGACTTCTCAACTTCTCGATGTTCTATTTCTACAGCGAGAACTTCATTCTTCCGTTCTCACATGACGAGGTTGTTCACGGAAAAGCTACAATCGTTCAGAAAATGGACGGCGACTATGACAACAAGTGGCCACAGGCACGAGCACTTTACCTCTATATGTACTGCCATCCGGGCAAAAAGCTCAACTTCATGGGCAACGAAATCGGACAGCTCAGAGAGTGGGACGAGAGCCGTGAACAGGATTGGGACATGCTCAAGTATCCTATTCACGATGAATTCCATAAGTATATGATATCTCTTAACAAGCTCTACCTCAAGACGCCTGCCCTCTTCTACTATGACTACGACCCACAGGGCTTCGAGTGGAAGGCAACAAGCTCTCAGCCTTGCACCTTTGCATTTGAGAGAAAGAGCGACAATCAGAGAGTTTTGTGTGTATTCAACTTCTCGGGTGATGAAGTTAAAAACTTCACCGTTGACGAATATCATGTTTCTTCACTCACGGAAATTATGAATTCGAGCTCTTGGGGAGCAGACGATGCACCTGTAATCAAGAAGGCTAAAACCAAGGATCAGAAGGATGTAGTCACAATGACACTTCGTCCTTACAGCGGAAGAGTTTTCGAGATTAAGGAAAGAAAATTCAGAGATCCGAAGCCGAAGACTGAGGAAGCCGAAAAGAAGACGACAACCAAAACAACCAAGGCTAAGACCACAAAGTCAAAGGCTAAAACAACTAAGAAATAATTTAAATAACAATAAAAGCACTGCCTATGTTCAAGCATACGGCAGTGCTTTTTGCGTTTTAGCTTAATTGTTTTTAGTTGTAATAGACTACCTGAGACTCCTCGTAATCAAGACGACCTGTTTTCGGCGTGTGGAAATTTTGGTTTTCCTGTGGATAGCCGAATGCGATAATCGAGTGCGGAATCACATCATCGGGCAAATCAAAGAGTTTCATTTGATTTTCAACACGATTCTCTTGCGGATATGTTCCGAGCCAAACCGAGCCTATCCCCTGTGCTTCTGCGGCAAGGCACATATTTTGTGCGGCAATAGCGCAATCGATTATCCAGTAATCCTTTGCGGGCGGAAACGACCTTTTTAAATCTCCGCAAACGAGTATTCCGACATCGGCATTTTTGAGCGGAGTTGCAGACGCACCGTTTGCGTCAGCCATTTTGCACAAAAGCTCTTTATTCCTAACGACAATGAACTTCCAGTCCCTTGTATTTGCACAGGATGCTCCGACATGACCTGCCTCAATTATTGTTCGAAGTGCTTCATCGCTGATTCTCTCATCCGTAAATTTACGAACCGAACGCCTGTTAAAAATACAATCAAGTGCCTCCATATTCTACCTCGCTTTGTTTTATTTTCTTAACAAAAGCTTATCACAAACAAGTTTCGTTTGCAACTAAAATTTGCATAGGCATTCCATTTATTCTTGTGTTTTGCGTTTTGTATTTTCCTTTATGCAAATAATTCGGCTTGTCAAGCACAACAACTAAGTGAGTAGTTGGGGGTTGGTTTAATTAACAATTAATATATTATTTCCATCGAATACACGGTCTTATATATTCTTAATTATTAGCCGTGATATTATCGCTATTCCCGTAGGGGCGACCTTCGGTCGCCCTAACACCGAGATAAAATCGATAAAGGGCGGTCAAAGTGTTTAGTGTAATAAGATAGTTTACAAAAGGTGTAAAGTATGTTCTTACACAAACTGTAAACTATGTACCTCTTGACACAAAGACCGCCCCTACGGGATAAATGTTCTATATTTATCTTTGTGTAAATCAGTCGGTTTGTCGGCTTAACTACGGGCATTCGCCCTGAAAATGCTTCGCATTTTCGGTTAAGCTTCCAAACCTTTCTTTTTATTTGTTCGGTATTTCTCTTTGCGTGAATAGGTCGGCTGCTTCGGTAAACTATGGGCGTTCCGCCCTAAAAGCACTCCGTGCTTTTAGTTTCCCTCATCAGCCTTTTTTTATTATCGCTTCGCTCTGTTCTTTCGTTTTTTCTTCTGCTATTTATTTCTCTTGTGGGCTCTGCCCACACCCGTTCGCTTTTTTGTAAAAAGCGAAACAAAAACTTTTGCCTTTTCGTTTTTTTCTCTGCGTAAATAAGTCGGCAAAGAAAAATGTCCGTCTGCGAACGCTTCGCATTCTTGACGTATTTTTCTTTGCCTGTCTTTTTTATTATCGCTTTGCTCTGTTCTTTCGTTTTTTTCTTCTGCTATTTATTTCTCTTGTGGGCTCTGCCCACACCCGTTCGCTTT
>CAVBOS010000114.1:0-6516 GCA_963597005.1 Lachnospiraceae bacterium | reverse complement strand
ATCTTATTGCCGTTCGCTCTGCTTCTCACCACGTCGGAAAGTCCCAGTGCAAGCGACAGCGAGACCAAAAATCCCTCACCGCCCGAAAGCGTCTTGGAAGAACGTGTTTTTCCGCCGAAATTATCATAGACATCAATATCAAGTCCCGATTTTCCGACCTTACTTCCCTCCACTTTGTGTAAAAGCTCATAGCGTCCGTCCGAAAGCAGAGTTAATCGCTTATTTGCCTCGGCAAGAATAAGCTTAAAGTCCTCACCGATTACATAGGTATCAAAGCTTAATCTTTGCTCACCGCTCACCGTGCCGTTTGCTATATCGGAAAGCTTAGCCACTCGGTTAAATGCCGCATTGTATTTTACGGCTTTTTCAATCTTAATCTTCACCTCTTTTGAGGTTGTATCGTGTGTTGAATAAACCGAATTCAATTTGTCCCTTTTTTCAAGCGAAGAGTCCTTTTCTTTGCTTATATCCTCGATTTTTTCGATAATTTCGCTTTCGTTTCTTCTCTCGAATCCTTCGGTTTGCTTTTCGAGTCTTTCTACACTCTTGGCGCACTCTTTGACGTTGTAGTGATACTCATTAATTTCGTTTCTCTCGTGACGGATAACTGTATTTATGTCATTTCCGCTTTTCTCTTTTTTATCGATTAATGCGTCAACATATGATTTAAATTCTTCCTCATCCGAAAAACCGTTATCCGATAGATTTTTTTCATAAAGCTTATTTTTAGTTTCAAGCTCTTTTTCGGTCTCAGTCAAACGACTTACAACCGTAGCCAACGAGCCTGAAATTTTACTTTTCTGCTCATTTAAATCATTATATAACTTATCGTTCTCTTCGACAGCTTTTTCGAGTGTTCTGTTTTCTGATTTTAAAGCTTCCGCTCTTTGCACCGCCGCAGTTTTATCGGTATATTTTTCGACCGACTTTTTGTTTAGCTCAATCCTTGCGGTTATTGTGCTGATTTCTGATTTTACATTATCAAGAGATTCAGCCGCTTTTCTTTGCTTTTCTTCATCGGTAGGAAGTGATATCTTTAGTTCCTTTTCGTTTTCCCTTACAAGGTCTCTTCTTTTCTTGGTTTCCTCGAGGCTGTCCTTATTGCTCCTGATTTTCTTTCCCTCGAGCGTAATTTCCTCAAGTTTTCCCTTGATAAAACTGCTGAGATTATTAATCGGGCACTCCTCTCCCACCAATTCGCTTACCGATTTTCTGACGGAAGAAAACATGGCATCAAGCTCGGTTCTCTTTTTCTCGACATCAGCAGCACTCTTTGAGGCGTTTTCGTCTGCTTCTCTGCTCTTTTCAGCCGCAGCATCGACCTCGGCTTTTGTGGGAATATTCTTTGGCGGCACGGCAAGCGACGGAATATCTGCTTTAAAAAGTCTTTTTCCGCAGACCTTGCATTTACTCTCGCCGAACCTTGTTATCTCCGTTTTCATCTCACTGCCAAGAATTCCCGCCTGAGCGGCGATAAAGCTTTCGTACATTTCGAGATATTCGTCAGCATACATTTTCTTGGTACGAAGATTATTGTTGTGAGAGGCATAGGCTTGGTTCAATTCGTCATTTTTATCGGAGAGTGCTTTTAAGTCTTCCACTCCTATATTTTTGAGCTTTTTATATTTCTCAATTTGTGCATCGTATTTTTCCTGAGCGGACTTCACCCTCTCGTCAATACCGTCATAAAGCTTGAGTTCCTCAGCGGCTTCTTCGATTTTGCTTTTCTTTTCAGAAATTATCTTTTCGTATTTTTCTTTATCAGACAGAGTCACTCTCTGTGCGACAAGGCTATTGTTCAATGTTTTTTCGTCATGCTCTATTTCTTCAAATATGCCCGTTGCCTTTTGAAGCTCTGCAAGCTCTATCGAGTTATTATTGATTTTCGTCTGCAAAATCGGATTTTCACGCTTTTTTTCGCCGGCTTTTTCAAGGCTCTCGCCAAGGAAAACTCGCTTTTCTTCAAGCTCGTTTTTTTCCGATTTCAGTCCTGTTAAATTCGCCTCGGTTTTCTCCAAATCGGTATAAAATGGATAAACCATACGATAGGCTTTTTCAGCTATGTCAATCCAAGTCTTTCGGCTCTTATATTCGTCCTTTTGAGATTCAAGCTCCTTTTGCTTTTCTTTTTCATACTCCAAAGCATCGAGACCGCCGTTTTGAAGTCTTGCCGTAGCCAAAAGCGTATTCAAATCATTGTGCTCTTTTTCGGCTTCCTGATAAATTTTCTTAGCTTCTTCAAGCTTTTCTGTATCGTTTTTGATGAGTGTGTCAAGTGCCGATTTAAGTTCCTCTGCGTTCGAGCAGTCGGGAGACAGACGGAAAATAAGCCTTTCCGCCTCACTCATATCCTCGGGAAGTAAAAAGGTGCTTGGGTTTAACAGGTTGTTGACCGATGTGACATCAGCGTTTACCGCTTTTTCAAGCCTGTCCTTTGCTTGCTTTAGGCGACTTTCGAATGCGATATACTCATCTGTACCGAAGAGCTTGCCCAGAATTTGAAGTTTTTCGGCACTGTCGGCATCGAGAAACTTCTTGAAATCTCCCTGCTGGAGCAAAATGACCTGTTTGAACTGGTTTGCATCGTAGCCGATAAGCTCGACTATCTTATTTGTTATCTCCTGTCCTTTGCTGATAGGCAAAATGTCCGTGCCCATAAAAAAACAGGCATCCGGTTTAATTTCGCTTGTGCCGTCCTTGTGATTTAGAAGACGCATGGAACGCATAACGGTATATTCCTTCCCGTTGTGCGAAAATAAAAATTCAACCTCGGTTTTAATCTTACTGTCAGCACTCACATTTCTCGACTGGGACGCCTTTTTGTCTCCCGTAGTCACTCCGTAGAGTGCATAGCACATTGCATCAAAAATTGTGGTTTTTCCGGCTCCTGTGTCTCCGCTGATTAGAAAGAGGTTGTCGGAAATATCTCTGAAATCTATCGTGACCTCGTTTTGATACGGGCCGAACGCCTGTATTCTAAGTTTAACGGGTTTCATAATTCTCCCTCCCCAAGTAGCATTTCCACAAGCTTGTCAACATCGTCCTGAGTGTTTTCTTTAAGCTCAGATTTATCCTTATTAGCAATTAGTCTCGAAACAAAATCTATTATTTTTTCGTCCTCTTCATTAGCGGAAGCCTTATTTCTGAATTCCAAAAAGCTCTTAAAAAGCTCGGAAACAGACTTTTCTTCGGTTTTCTCTCGGCTTTCCTCATTCTCGATTTCCCGTTTTTCTCTTATCGGCTCGTGAGTAAAGGTCATAAGCTTGGAATTATGCGCCTCCGCCATTAAAGTAAGCTCATCGTAAGCAGTCGGAGAAATTCTCTCATCTGTCAAAATAACATGGATATATTTACCTCGAATATCCTTTTGAATCAAATTTCCCTTTTCATCGGTAAGCTTTAGGGTTCCGCTTGCTTTTGCACCCAAAATTTCAGCCAAACTGCCCTTAAGCTCGGTTAATGGATGAAGCGGCTCGATTTCTTTGAGTCTGATATCAATATTTCCTTTTTGGTTAAGATTGATTATAATCGCACCCTTATGCGGAAATTTCAGTTCATCGAATTTAAAGCAAAGTGGTGAACCCGCATACCTCACATGGCTTTTTCCGACAGAAAAGCCTGCGTGCACATGGCCGAGTGCGACATAATCAAAATCATAAAATGCGTCTGCCGCAATGCTTCCGACATTTCCGACCGACATATCATTTTCGCCGTCACTCACCGTCTGATGTGCAACCAGTACATTTCTCTCGGAAAAATCAATATTTTGCATACCAAGATATTTTCTTACCGCCTCATCATAGGTTCTCGGTCTCTCCTCAAATCCCTCTATACCGTCAAATTCGGCAGGAAAGCAGTACGGAAGAAGCCAAAAGGTAACCTTGCCGAACTCATCTTCAAGACTTACATGCTTTAATTCTCTTTGAATTTTGCCGTTAATATAAAGTCCGCTTTTCTCCGTCAGACTGTTCAAAAATGACAGCTTATAGCCTGAATCGTGGTTTCCCGAAACTGCCATAACATTAATATTTCTTTCTGCAAGCTGTGTGAAAAATTCATCTGCAACCGTTACTGATTCATCGGACGGCGAACTTCTGTCATAAATATCTCCCGCAACGAGAACGGCATCAGGCTTCTCCTCGTCGACAAGCTCCATAAACTTATCTACCCAATATCTCTGGTCTTCTATAAGCGAAAATCCGTGCATTCCCTTGCCGAAATGCAAATCGGCAACATGAATCATCTTCATAGCAATCTTCCTTTCTGTTCATTTTTACTTTTCTTTCAGTATATCATCAAAATTTGCGCTTCTCAACAGAATATTTACTTTAAGCGGCTCACTCACCTAATTTTGGTACAACAAAAATCCGACATCTCGAATGAAATGTCGGATTTAACAGTATTCTGTGTAATTTTAGCAGAGTCTGCCCATAAGGTGCTCGATGTTTGCGTAGACAGGAAGACCGTTCTCGAACGGAACGTTTACTTCACCCTGAATAAGCGGTCTTAAGTAGTCCATAAACTCAGGAGTGATATCGTTTCCTCTCTCGTTTATCCACTCTCTCGGAACCTTCTTAACCTTGTTTGCAATCTCGGAGACATCTGCCGCTACAAACTCTGTCTTGTATGGCTTGTCGGAAATTCTGTGAAGAGAAGCCATAACACCGCTCATGCCCTGACTTGCAAGGCTTGCGGCAAACTTGCCGAGCTCAAAGCTCTCGTCTATGTCAGTCTTTGAAGAAATGTGTCCCGCACAACGCTGGGGAATATTAACCTCAATACTTCTCGATTTAATTCCGATTTCCTCTTTAACAAAATTCTCGAGTCCCTTGCTTATGCCTGCAAGCTGACCGTGGCCGAATGCATCTACAATTCCCTCGGAAGCATTTACATACTTTCCGTCAGGACGCTTAACGCCCTCGGCAATTGCAACAACAACATTCTTTCTTATCTTGAGTCTGTTTTCAACATCCTCAAGGAACTTCTCTGCTGTGAATGTGCTCTCAGGAAGATAGATAAGCTGCGGAGCGTCGTCAAACTCGTTTCTTGCGAGTGCTGTAGCCGCCGTGAGCCAGCCTGTATCTCTTCCCATAACCTCAACTATCGTGCACTGTCTCAAATCGTAGATAGCGGTATCGTATGCGATCTCACGCATTGTTGTAGCGATATACTTTGCGGCACTTCCAAAGCCTGGTGTGTGGTCAATATCAAAAAGATCGTTATCAATGGTCTTGGGAACACCGATAATTCTTACATCAGAGCCAATTCTCTTGCCATAAGCCGAAAGCTTATCGGCTGTATCCATAGAATCGTTGCCGCCCACATAGAAAAATGCGCCGATATTCATTTTCTCGAAAACTGAGAACATCTGCTCATAGGACTCTGGGTCATTTTCATAATCGGGAAGTCTTACTCGGCACGAACCGAGGTACATAGCGGGCGAAATCTTGAGTGACTCAAGCATAGCCTTATCCTTAAAGCTCTCTGAAAGCTCGATGAATTTCTCAGCCTTAAGACCCGAAACTCCGTGGATTGCTCCGTAGATTTTGTCGTAATGACCGCTTTCGTTTACGGCTGAAATAATTCCCGCAATGCTTGCGTTAATTGCCGATGTCGGGCCGCCCGACTGGGCTATCATACAATTCTTTTTTGTCATATTACTTCTCCAACGATAAATTAATTCATACAAAAACAAACTAACCGCCTTTAAAGACGGAGAATATCTACATAAGATTATACACAATTTTGAACCGCTTGCAAATAGCACCGAAAAATCTTGTAAGAACCTATAAAAAACTTAAACCTGAAGTCAGGCTTTTTTACGCAGACGAAAAAAATTTTCTTCAAAAATCTAATTTTTCCTCTTTTAATTTCCTGTTTGGCACAAAAATCTTCTGAAAAAGGCGAATTTATCGCATTTTTCAGTCCACAAATAACAAGCGAAAAAATTTTTTTGATTTTTTTGAAAATTTCTCTTGACTATTTCGTATAAGCTATGATATAATTCAACAGTCGCAAGGAGAGACACGCGGGTGTAGCTCAACGGTAGAGTTCCAGCCTTCCAAGCTGGCTGCGTGGGTTCGATTCCCATCACCCGCTCCAAGCCTTATGGCTATTTCTTTGTGATGTGCGCCAATAGCTCAGCTGGATAGAGCAACTGCCTTCTAAGCAGTAGGCCAGGGGTTCGAGTCCCTTTTGGCGCGCCAAATATGGTGGGATTAGCTTAGTTGGTTAAAGCGCTAGTTTGTGGCACTAGAGACCATCGGTTCGAATCCGATACCCCACCCCACATTAAAAACAGCACGGAGCTTTTAAACGAGCTCCGTGTTCTAGTATAATGGGCTGTCGCCAAGCGGTTAAGGCATGGGACTTTGACTCCCACATTCGCGCGTTCAAATCGCACCAGCCCAGCCAGGTCGGAACAGTTCTTCTGTTCCGACATTTTTATTTTAGGAGAAAATTTATGTCTGACTATAAACTGATTGCCTTTGACATGGACGGCACACTTCTCAATTC
>CAVBOS010000113.1:0-6630 GCA_963597005.1 Lachnospiraceae bacterium | reverse complement strand
GTTTCTTATGTGAACGGTGAGGAAGTCGCAAGAAACGAGCTTAAGACAGCATCTGACGAGAGAGAGCTTGTTATCGAGCGTGAGGATTATGTCGGACTGAGCATAAAGGCACAGGAGCTTATATATCTTCAGGTTGAAATGCGTGATAAAAATGGAGTTTTGGCGGCTGATGATAATCAAAAAATTACGCTTTCTGTTGACGGAAACGCTGAGATTCTCGGATTCGGAAGCGGAAATCCAAAGCCAAACTACAATTACAACGAGGGCGTGACCGAGCTCTTTGGCGGCCGTGCACAGATAGTGCTTAAAAATCCTAGTGAAAAGGTAACTTTGACCGTTTCTGCAGATGACGGAAAGGTCGGAAAAATCGAAATTTAAAATTAAATTTAATAAAAATTACTAACTTAATCCCCGATATCGAAGAAAATCGATGTCGGGGATTTTTAAATTTATCCGACATTTTTTAATCTCGTTTTACTTTATTCACTAAAATAAATAACGAACCATAAGTTTTTATATGAAATAATTTTAGACGTAATACGACTGATATAGCAAAATTCGCCACAGAATTAATTCTTGATAAGAAAATTATGCTCTTTTCGTGAGTAATTTTTATTAAAAATAACCGAAGCTGATAAAAAATGTCGGATACCTGTTAATATAATACATAGGAAAATTTTGAATATTGTATTAAAATATAGCCAGCTTAAGCGAAGAGCAAATATTCTTACTGCAATGATATAGGATTTTTCGCATGTTCGCGCGAGTAAATATTTAAGTGAAGGTGTGTAACAAAAATGTCTAAAGAAAAGACTACCTCGACAGCTGCCGTAAAAGACGAAGTCAGCTTGGCTTTTAAGATTTGCCACGCAACGTCTGTTAACGGTGGTGCAATGATGATCGCCGCTGTTCTGGCAAGCTTCCTTTCGGTTTATATGACCGATACTTTGAAGATTCCGGCAGCATCCGCTTCCGTAATCATGTTCATCGCTACTCTTTGGGATGCAATCAATGACCCGATGATGGGCGTTATTGCCGACAGAACAAAGACAAGATGGGGACGCTATCGTCCTTACTTCCTCTTCGCTCCTGTTCTCCTTACGTTCTTTTCAGTTATGATTTGGATTGACTGGGGCTTTGAGTCCACAATGGCAAAGACAATTTATGTTCTTTGCATGTACATCGGTTACGGAATGACTGTTACAATGTACACAATGCCGCAGATGGCTATTCTTCCTGCAGCTGTTCGTGATAACGAGCAGAGAAATATGATAGTTTCTCTCGGTGCAGGCGTTTGTGCAGCAGCATTTACAATCGGTAACACATTCACAACAAACATCGTAACATTCTTCAATAACCTTGGTTTCAAGAACGGCTATGTTCCTTACATGCTCATTTGCGGTGTTCTTGCTTTCATTTCCTTCTGGGGCTTGTTTGCAGCATCGAAGGGAAAAGAGAAGTATCTCGTTGAGCCTGAGAAAGGCAACCCGCTTAAGGAAATCGGCAGAGTTCTTAAGTACAAAGAGGTTTGGCCGAACATCGTTGCATGGGTTATGGCTTCTATGGGCTACGGCATGATGTTCTCAACATCCGTTTACTACATGATGTACTACTGGGCAAGACCTGACCTCATCACAGTGTTCATGGGCGTCATCTCTATCGGTGCTCTCGTTTCAATGGTTGTTCTTCTTCCTATCTTCCTCAAGGTATTCAAGACAGGTCAAAAGGCAATCCTCGTTTCACAGGCACTCACAATTGTCCTTTATGTAATCCTCTTCTTCTTCGGAAAGACAAACTTTGCATTACTTTGCGTTCTCACATTCATCTCTTGCTGTACTTCTTCCATGCAGAACGCTCTTGTTAATGTTCTTGTTAACGACACAATCGACTTCATCATGCTCAAGGAAGGCAAGTCCTCAAACGGCGTTATCTCTTCCATCAAGGGCTTCGCTCAGAAGTGCGGTAACACAGTTGTTTCTTCCGGTATCCTCGCAGTTCTCTCTGCATCCGGTTACATCGCAGGTGCTGTAGGCCAGCAGCCTGAGTCAACAATGTTCGCTCTTAACTTCTTGAAGTTCGGTGCACCGTCCATTACAGGCGTTATCTTAATCATCTGCGTCATGCTCAACCCAATGAACAAGCACGCTGATGAAATCGCAGCTATGAAAGCAGCAATGGGCGAGAACAAGTAATTAAAAATTAGTGATTGGTTTAAATACCGTGTGGATTAACGTTCACACGGTATTTTTTTTGTTTGTAGACAAAAAGAAAACCGCAGCTTTCTGCTGCGGCTAAATCAGTTTGTTGCGAGGGGGATGAAAGGTGTGTCGTCACTCTTGTGTATTTTGCGGTATTCCTGCGGTGACATCTCGTAGGTTGCTCTGAAAACTCTCGAGAAGTGATCGGCTGAATTATATCCGACTCTGTCTGCGATTTCTCCAACCTTCATTGAGGTATTTAAAAGTAAGTCTACAGCTTCGGAAAGCCTGAGCTTTTTGATAAGCTGAGTAAATGTAAGTCCCGTGTTTTGCTTTATCAGCGTGCAAAGATGCGGTTCGCTGTAATGGAACATATCGGCTAGTCCCGAAAGCGTGAGCGTCTGGTAGTTGTGCTGGATATACTGCAAAACAGAGGTCACATCCGACCACTTTTCACAGTTTCGGAATTGAAGGGTTTGGCTTGCGGTTCTTAAGAGTGCGGCAAACAAGAGATTAACAAGACTTACACTGCAAGCGTTGCTGTAAATATCTTTTCTCCCGCTTTCAATCATCAGCGTTCGGACATAGCTTTTAAGCTGAGCGTTATTGTCGGTATAGAAAAGAAGATAGTTTGCCTGATCATCTCCACGCAGAATATTTTGGAAGAAATAAGAGAGAATATCCTTTCTTGTCATCAGTGAAAAAAATGTCGTATCGAATGTGCTCTTTCTGATGCATATTGTGAAAACAGTGGAGTCATCCTCGATGAGAAAATCATGGTTTGAATTGGGCGCGATTATGCAGATTTCTCCTTCTTTCATAACATGTACATCATCTTCAAACAAAAATTTTCCCTGACCGCTCACAACAAAATCTATTTCAAAATAATTGTGCTTATGCTTGCTTGGCCTTGTATACCGTGGGTGGCGAATGACGAAAACATCTCTTGTGTTTGGTATTAAATCCTCCTCCTGAACTATCGGAGCGACAGAAAATGTGTTATCCATCGAGAGAATCAAGGGGAGCGAGTCCACGACCTTGTCAAATTCCGCATCGGTCATCATATTGTAATCGGTGTAGACTTCTTTTGTATCACGAGGGGCTATGGTATCTTGTGCCATACCCTGAGTGTACAGATATTTTCCCATTTCGGGGAATTGCAGACGTTTTCCCGTACGGTAATAGTAAGCCTTCATGTGAGCCTGAAATTCACCGTAAGTCATATAATAAGCCATAAAAACACCTCGGAACGCTTAGTTGATAATGCAATAAAGTTTTGATATGATTATATCAAAATATAGTAAGTTTTACAATAGTCATAATCTAAAAAAATGTCGTGTTGATGAGAAAATATTACATTGAGAAACAGCCCTTTATTATATAGAATTGTATTAAAGAAAAAGCGCCGTTTGTGGATATTTCGGCGTGGTATTAAATCGTGTATGCGAGAAATCAGAATACGGAGGTAAAAAATGTTTGATTACAAAGCAAAGCCGTTCAATTTGACGGATGAGGATGTTAAGTGGGTTGAGGGCACCTACGCTGAGATGACTCTTGAAGAGAAAATCGGTCAGCTTTTCAGCCCGATTGTTTTTACAAAGGATGAGAAAGAGCTTAAGGAACTGGTTCAGACCAAGCACATCGGCGGAATGCTCTACAGAGAGGGCCCCGGCGAGGAATTAAGACAGGCTCACAAGGTTCTTCAGGATGCCGCAAAAATTCCGCTTCTTACAGCATCTAACCTTGAGTACGGCGGAAACGGTTCTGCTGTTGAGGGCACATATTACGGAAGAGAAATGCTCGTTGCAGCAACAGGAAACACAGAGCGTGCATATCAGCTCGGTAAGGTAAGTTGTTCTGAGGGTGCCGCTGTTGGTGTAAACTGGTCGTTTGCTCCTGTTGTTGATCTCGATCAGAACTATCACAATCCGATTACTAACGTCCGTACATTTGGCGACAAGCTTCAGACAGTAATCGATATGGGTAAAGCTTACATCAAGGCGGCTCATGAAGAGGGCGTTGCAACATCCGTTAAGCATTTCCCCGGTGACGGAGTGGATGAGCGTGACCAGCATCTTCTCACTAGCGTTAACTACTTAAGCTGTGAGGAGTGGGACAAGAGCTACGGCAAGATTTATGAAGAAATGATTGACGCAGGCACACTAACTGTTATGGCTGCACACATTGCAATGCCGGCTTACGAGGAGTATTTCGACAAGAAGCCTTGCGAGAAAATAATTCCCGCAACACTTTCAAAGAACCTCTTAAAGCATCTTCTCCGTGAAAAGCTCGGCTTTAACGGACTTATCACAACAGACGCAACTCCTATGGTAGGCTTCTGCAGTGCCGAAGAGCGCTCAAAGGCTGTTCCGCTTTGCATTGAAAACGGCTGTGATGTTATTCTCTTTAACAGAAACATGGAAGAGGATATGCAGTATATGTTTGACGGCTATAAGAACGGTATTCTTTCCGACGAAAGACTCGAGGAGGCTGTTAAGCGTATTCTTGCAACAAAGGCGGCTTTAAAGCTTCATAAGAAGAAAGCAGAGGGCACTTTGGTTCCCGGTGCCGATGCACTTTCAATTCTTAAGTGTGAAAAGCACGACACATGGGCAAAGGAATGTGCAGACGAGGGTGTAACATTAGTTAAGGATACACAGAATCTTCTTCCGTTAAAACCTGAGAAGCACAAGAGAGTTTTACTCGAGGTTATGGGCGACTTCCCGTCAAACGAGCGTGTGACACCGTACTTCAAGAGCAAGCTTGAAAAAGAAGGCTTTGAGGTAACTGTTTACGAAAAAGAGGGCTTCGAGGTTATGATGGATACTGTCGAGGGCTTCAAGAGCCGTTATGACCTTGTTCTCTATCTTGCAAACATCGAGACAGCTTCCAACAAGACAGTTTCCCGTCTTAACTGGCACACAATGTTCGGACTCGGAAACAATATGCCTTGGATGGTAAATGAGCTTCCTGTTGCATTTGTAAGCTTAGGAAATCCATATCATTTGCTTGACGCACCTATGGTTAAAACCTACATCAACGGCTACTGCAACTCTGAGTATGTTATGGATGCGGTTGTCAATAAGATGATGGGACGCAGTGAATTCAAGGGAACAAGCCCGATTGATCCGTTCTGCGGAAAGATGGACTTGAAGTTATAAATAATTTCATCGATATATGAGTGTGTAAATATGAAAATTACAAATGTAAAAATCAACGGAATTGAAAATCCGATTGGTTTCAAATATGATTATCTTTTGTGCTCTTGGAATATCGAAGGGGCAAAGGGAAAGAAACAGACTAATGCGGTTATAGAGGTTAGCACTTCTGCTGATTTCTCAAATATAATCTGCAAAAAAGAGGGAGGAAACCTAGGGCAGAACGGCGAGAAGCTCGAAATTGAGCTTTCTCCCCGTACGACTTACTATTACCGTGTTACGGTCACATCAGATGTCGGAGAGTGTGCGACAAGTGATATCGCAAGCTTTGAAACTGGTAAGATGAACGAAGAGTGGGTCGGCAAGTGGATTTCTCCAAATGCTGAAGACAAGTGTCATCCAATTCTTGAAAAAAGCTTTACCGTTTCAAAAGAGGTTAAGAGAGCAAGACTTTATATCACAGGCGTCGGTATGTTTGAGGCATATCTTGACGGAAAGAAAATCGGAAATGAGTACCTTGCACCGTATATAAACGATTATGAATCGGGTATTCAGGTTCTCACATTCCCACTTGAAGATCCTCTGAAAGAAGAAAAAACATATACCTTGTCTGTCCTTTTGGGCAAGGGCTGGTATATGGGTGAGTTCGGATTAGGCCTTACATCCGAAAACTACGGAAGCCGTATGGCGGCAATCGGTGAGCTTCACCTCGAATACGCAGACGGCACAGAGGAAATTGTCGCAACCGATGACAGCTGGCAGTATTATGCTTCCGATATTGAGGACTCTGGTATTTATTTCGGAGAAATTCTCAACCGCCTTTTGTGGGAGAATAAAGAAAACGACAAGAAGCCTGTTGAAGTTCTCGGAAATCCTGAGGAGCACGAGGAGACAAGAAATCTTGCGGTCAATAAGCTTCAGGATCGCTTGAGTCTGCCCGTAGTCGAAAAGGAAGAAATAGCCGTAAAGGATATTATCTATACACCTGCCGAGGAGATTGTTCTCGATATGGGTCAGAATTTTGCGGGATTTGTCGAATTTAAGGTTAATTTCTCCAAGGGCACCAAGGTTGTGCTTGATTTTGGTGAAATTCTTCAGGGTGGCAATTTCTACAACAAAAACTATCGTGACGCAAAAACTCAGTTCGTTTATGTTTCTGACGGAAGAGAAGAGACAGTTCGTCCGCACTTCACATTCTTCGGATTCAGATATGTACGTGTGACAGGCTGGGAGGGAATCCTCAATAAAGATGATTTTGTCGGAAAGGTTATATA
>CAVBOS010000112.1:0-6666 GCA_963597005.1 Lachnospiraceae bacterium | reverse complement strand
GTCATAAACATCATCCATAATGCCGAGCAGAGGGGAGAGACGATAAATGTTCCCGATTTGTCGGCTTCTTACCGAAAGGCTGTTGTAGACAGTCTGACAGGCAACTTCGTTAAGGCGGCTGAAGAGACGGGCTACAAAAAGCTTGTAATTGCGGGCGGCGTTTCCGCAAACTCACTTCTGAGAAGAAACATGGAAGAAATCTGTGAGAAGAGGGGCTGGGAGTTCTATCGTCCCGACCTTAAATTTACGGGCGACAATGCGGCGATGATCGCAAGTCAGGGTTATTATGAGTATCTTGCGGGAAATACCGCAGGGCTCGACCTCAACGCCTGTGCACAGCGTTCCATCGATTTGGGCTGATTCGGATTTTGTAGGATTTTACCGCAAGGTAATTTGAATATGTGAGAGGATAAAAAATGAAGAGATTATCAAAGGTGTTTGTCCTTTTTGTGGCACTTGCTCTGACGATGACGGTTTGCGGGCCGATTGTCGAAAAAACAGGTGTGACGGCTGCGGCAGACTCTACATCAATCAATTTTTACGGTGCATTGAATGCACACACTCCGCTTTTGGCATGTCCAAAAGAGAATGCCCTTATCTATCAGAGAATAGGCAAGGGAACGACAGTGGAAATTCTTTCCGACACATCAAGCTATTACTATGTCAAGGTTGGCAGTCTGACAGGTTACCTCCCCAAGAACAGAGTTAATACCTTTAACGCAACTTTGATTTCAAATGCTGATTTCAAGGTTGGCGCAGGAAGTAATTACAGAACAATAGCTTCACTTTCTTCGGGAACAAATATATTTGTTCTTTCAAAGAAAACAAACTGGAGCTATGTCATGTATAACGGCCAGAAGGGATGGATTCCCAATTCTGCTATTAGGAGATACTCGATAAGCAAGGTTTCCACAGCTACTGACAGAGTGGCTACATTTAACGTCAAGGCGGCTGTTCGCAGTGCTATGTCATCTTCATCGGAAAGCCTTACCTACTGCGGAGTCGGTACACAGGTTAAGGTTCTCTCGGTCGGAGAGAGCTGGACCAGAGTTCAGGTCGACTCAAAGGTAGGTTATGTATCCACCAACTACTTGAGACGAGGAAACGGCTATGTTAAATCCGCAAACACTAAATTAAGAGGCTCTGCTTCCGATACGGGAAGTGTTCTTTCCGTTCTTTACAGAGACGAAAGAATAACGATAGTAAATCAGGGCACCAAGTGGACTCAGGTTATCGCCGGCGGAGTGAGAGGCTACATTCTGACAAGCGCAATTGCTAAGGATAAGGTTTACTCCACAAGCGGCTCTGCTTCCGCAACTCAGATTTACACCGTGACGGCTACTGTTCAGCTTAAGAGCGGAATGGGCTCCGGCTCAACACTTGCAACCCTCAATAAGGGCGATACGGTATACTATGTTTCCAAGTCAGGCAGCTACTATCAGGTTAAGTCGGGCACAAACACAGGCTATATTCCTGCAAGCAAGGTAAAATACGGCAACGCTAAAATCCTCGCAAATGATACTCCCGTTAAGAGAGTGGCTTCCGCTTCGGGCGAGACTATCCGCACATTAGGTCTGGGAACAAGAGTATGCGTTCTCTCGATAGTCAGAAGCTGGGCAAAGATTCAGGTAGGTGAAATTACGGGTTATGTTCAGGTAGGACTTTACGAGAAGGACTATACCGCAAATACCAACATAAGCCCCGAAAGCCAGCTTCTCTTCACAACAAAGGCAACAAAGCTCTATAAGAGCACAAGCTCATCATCGGGCACGATTGCAAGTCTTCCAAAGGGAACAATTCTCAATAAGGTTTGCAAGAGCTCAAGCGGCGCATTCTATCAGGTTGTTATTGCGGGCAGAATCGGCTATGTTTATACAAAAGACATAAGCTACGGCAACGGTATCGTAAGAGCAAACGGCGTTCAGCTTTTAAGCTCACCGAGTGCGTCTTCGTCTGTAGTCAGAACACTCAGCAGATACAACAAAATAACCATTCTCAAGGAGAGCGGAGATTACTACTACATCACTTACAGCGGAAAGACAGGCTATGTTTTAAAGCCGTTTGTCTGTAAGATAACAACGGGTTATTCTTTCTCTACGCTTACGACAAAGAAGCTTGTTATAAACGGAAATCTTTACAGCAGTGCATCGACCTCAAGCTCCGTTCTGACATCAATTTCGGGTGGTCAGAGCGTATATGTAATCGAGCAGAGCAACGATTTCCGCAAGGTAGTTTACGGCAACAGAATTGGTTATATCCACAATGACGCATTCAACCCCGTTTCATCGGGCAGAACAAACGCCGATTTGAAGCTTTATTCTTCCACCGATTCAAATCACTCAACTCTCGCATACATTCCGTCGGGCTCATCGGTTTCCATTGTCAAGGACTATGACGACAACTGGATGCAGATAAGATATGACGGCAAGACGGGCTATGTTCTCTCAACTTATATCGACAGAACAAACAGCTCCGAGTACACATGGAGAAACGAGAACGGCTACTGGTTTGCTTATGACAAGGCTGGAAACCGTGTAAGAGACGTTTCCGACATTGTAAGCGGCCCTTACAAGATAGTTACTTACAAGTACCAGTGCATTACCGTTGTTTACGCAAGATCAAGTGACGGCAGCTACAATCTCCCCGTCAAGGCTATGATTTGCTCACCGGGATACGGCACTCCGGAGGGAACTTACTATTCGCCGTCAAGCTTCCGCTGGCTGCAGATGGTTGGTGATACTTATGCTCAGTGGTGCACCGATATTATCGGAAGCTACCTCTATCACACTGTTCCTGACTGGACACTCAACAATCTCGACCTCGAGGTTGACGAGTTCAATTACCTCGGCTCTATCCGCTCACTCGGATGCATAAGACTTCTTGCTTCTGACTGCAAGTGGATTTATGACAACACAGGTGCGGGTCAGGAGATTCAGATTACACCGTACAACAATTCTCCTGTAAGCAAGCCTGCAAACATCTATGTTCCGAGCTGGCATTCTTGGGATCCTACCGATCCGACTGCTCACTACAAGTGCCTCGAGAATGGATGTCATTAAGGCAAACAAAAGCTAAATATAAAATAGGCTAAATCAAATTCGGACGCTCTCAAAAACTGAGAGCGTCTTTTTTGTTCTGTTCTTTGTCAAAAAATTCACGCACGCAGGCTTAAACATATTGCAACAATATGTATTACTGTGATATCATAATTATTCGTACAGATGAAAAAATATCGATTTAAAGGTGTGTATCGGTAAATAAATCCGTACGGGTAAGACAAGAGAAAATTACAATGAAGGGGGAGGAATTTAATTGGAAAATAAACAGAAAAAAAGCACGATACTGCGATTTTTCCCGTTTACCAAGGGCTTTAGGGGAATGTTTTTGGCATCGTTTCTTTTGGTGCTTGTAAGCGTTATAGCAAATTATCTGACGCCGCAGGTGATAAGAATAACGGTTGACTCCGTAATCGGAACAGAGCCCTTTGCACTGCCTGATTTTGCCGTTTCCGTGATAAACAAAATCGGCGGCAGAGACGAGCTCGTGAAGCACATTGCAATTTGTGCGGCGGTGTCGTTGGTGCTTGCGGTAATCACGCAGACGGCAGACCTTTTTGCAAGGCGGCTTCTTGCCAAGTCCTGCGAGGGCACGGTTAAGAGAATAAGGGACAGGCTTTTTTCGCACATTCAAAGGCTCCCGTATGAGTGGCACAACCGCAACCAGACGGGAGATATAATTCAGCGCTGTTCGACAGATGTTGAGACGATTTTAAGCTTTTTGAACGAACAGCTAACCGCCATGCTCAGAACCGTGTTTTTGATAGTTACGGCACTTATATTCATGATACCGATGAGCTTGAAGCTAAGCCTTATTGCAATAGGCTTTTTACCGCTTACCATTGCCTATTCGTTCCTTTCATATTCGCTTACGGCTAAATTTTTCAAGGATGCGGACGAGTGCGAGGGCCAGCTTACGGCAATCGCTCAGGAAAATTTCACGGGAGTCCGTGTGGTAAGAGCATTCGGAAGAGAGAAGTTCGAGCTTGATAAATTTCACGCTAAAAACGAGGAGTTCACGCAGAAATGGCAGAAGCTCGGCAGAATCATGGGCTTCAACTGGGGTGCGGGAGATTTTCTCTCCTCAGCTCAGGCAATAGTTATTTGCATTGTGGGAGTTATTTTCACGGTTAAGGGTGAGCTCACAAGCGGAGAATTTCTCGCATTTGTATCCTACAATTCCATGCTTATCTGGCCCGTGAGAAACTTCGGAAGAATTTTGGCGGAGCTTTCTAAGACGAGTATAAGCTCGACAAGAATTTTCGAGATTCTCGACGAGGAGGAGGAAAAGGACTGCGAAAATCCGTACTTGGGAGAGATTAAGGGCGACATAGAATTTAAGAATGTCAGCTTTTCTTATAACGAAAACGCTGAAACCCTCGAGAACATAAGCTTCACCGTCAAGGAGGGAACAACCCTCGGTATACTCGGTTCGACAGGCTCGGGAAAATCCACACTTATGTATCTTCTTGACAGACTGTATGAATTGCCCCGTGAAAACGGAAGCATAACCATAGGCGGAGTGGACACAAGGGACATGAGGCTTGAAGACCTGAGAAGTAAAATCGGAATTGTTCTTCAGGAGCCGTTCCTATTCTCAAAAAGCTTCAAGGATACCATTTCCGACGGCTCAAAATATCACGATCTCGAGAGTGTGAGAAAATACGCTTCTTATGCGGTTATCGATGATACCATTGCAAACTTTGCCGAGGGCTATGACACCCAGATAGGCGAAAGGGGAGTTACCATTTCGGGCGGTCAGAAGCAGAGAGTTGCCATTGCGAGAATGCTCATGCAGGAGACTCCGATAAAGATTTTTGACGATTCTCTCTCGGCTGTCGATATGGAAACCGACGCCATGATAAGAGAATCGATAAACAAAAATGTCAGCGGAACCACGATAATCATAGCGCACAGAATCACAACGATTATGAATGCCGATAAAATCATCGTTCTTGATAAGGGCAGACTTGTCGAGGAGGGCACTCACGAGGAGCTTATCCAAGAGGACGGATTCTACAAGCGCATTTACGAAACTCAGAAGGCGCCGACCGAAGGAGGGGAATAAATGGATTTTAAATATGAGGATATGAAGGGCGTTTCAGGCTTCACAACCTGGAAAAAGCTCATGCCGACGGTCAAGCCGTATGTTGGGCTTATGGCAAAGCTTACCTTCTTCATGCTGCTTGCCTCTGCGGTGGACACATTCACGCCGCTTATGTCGGGCTATGCAGTAGATCTTTTTATCACTGAGGGCACGACAAAAGGGCTTCCGATTTTTGCGCTTGTGTGCACTTTGGGCGGTCTTGCACTTGTGGTTAGTACCGTTATGATGGCAAAAATCGCCATTGATATCGAGATGTACATAAGCCGTGATCTCAAAAACAAGCTGTTTGACCACCTTCAGATTTTAGGCTTTGATTACTACAACACCACGCCGGTCGGAACGATACTTGCAAGAGCACTTTCCGATTCGGGAAAAATCGGAACGGTTTTTGCGTGGAGTATGGTTGATATTGTGTGGTCTGTTGCTTTTGTTCTCGGCTCGATAATTGTCATGTGCGTTATCAACATCAAGCTGGCGGCACTTATCATCGTGATAATTCCGTTTATCGGTGTGATAACTTACTTTTTCCAGAAAAAAATACTGGCGGCAAACAGAGAGGTTCGTCATATCAATTCTGAAATAACAAGAAATTTCAACGAAGGAATTTCGGGTGCGAAAACCTCGAAAACACTTGTCATCGAGAAGAAGAACGAGGAACATTTTGAGGAGACAACGGAGCAGATGAGACAGTCTTCCATTCGTGCCGTCACGATAAATGCGATTTACGTTCCGATAGTCTCGTTTCTCACGTCACTTGCCGTTGCGTTCGTTCTGACAAAGGGCGGTTCATCGGTTATTCTTGGGGATATAAGCGTAGGCGAGCTTACAATCTTTTTCAACTACGCACTTGTCATTGCCGACCCCGTTCAGCAGTTTGCAAGGACGCTCTCAAGGCTTATCTCGACTCAGGTAAATATCGAGAGATGCAATTATCTTCTTGAGATAGAACCGCTTATCAAAGATAAGCCTGAGGTTGTCGAGAAGTATGGCACGGTGTTCGAGCCGAAAAAGGAGAACTGGGAGCCTATTGTCGGTCACATTAAATTTGACGACATAAGCTTTAAGTATCCTGACGGAACGGACTATGTTTTGGAGCACTTTAGTCTAAATGTTCCTGCAGGCACAACGGTTGCAATAGTCGGAGAGACGGGAGCGGGAAAGTCTACGCTTGTCAATTTGGCTTGCAGATTTTTTGAGCCGACGGACGGCAGAATTTTGATAGACGGGGTGGACTACCGTGAGAGAAGCTCGCTTTGGCTTCACTCGAACATCGGCTATGTTCTTCAGACGCCACACCTTTTCTCGGGTACTGTAAAAGAAAACATTCGCTATGGAAGACTTGACGCCACAGATGAGGAGATTGTGGCGGCGGCTAAGCTTGTTTCGGCTCATGATGCGATTATGAGAATGGAAAAGGGCTACGACAGCGATGTCGGCGAGGGCGGCGACCAGCTTTCAACGGGAGAAAAACAGCTGATTTCCTTTGCGAGAGCAGTTCTTGCA
>CAVBOS010000111.1:0-6696 GCA_963597005.1 Lachnospiraceae bacterium | reverse complement strand
GATAGCGGGAATGGGCGGCGAGCTCATTTCTACTATAATTTCTAATGCAGAGTTTCTGAAAAATACGAATTACAGGCTTATTTTGCAGCCGATGACAGCAGAGCCCGAGCTTAGAATTTGGCTTTCCGAGAACGGTTTTGTCATAGAAGAAGAGAAAGCGTGTACCGACAGCGGCAAGCTATATACCGTTATGTGCGTTTCATTTGCGGATAAAGAGAAGTCTAAAATTACCGAAGAAGAAATATATGTCGGTAAGTTAAATCCAAATGACGAATTATCCCGTGAATATGCGAAGAAGGTCGTAAAAAGACTTAATAACAGAATTTTCGGAGCAAATCACAGAGGAGAAATTGAGGAAGCCGAGAAAATCAATGCTCTCGTTTCGAGAATAGAGGAGATGTATAAGCTATGAGTACGGTTAAAGATATATATAAATTAATAGACGCTGCGGCACCGTTCAGTGAGTCTATGTCCTTTGACAACACGGGAATACTTGTGGGAGATCCAGACGCAAAAGTAAATAAGGCACTTATCGCACTGGATATTTCTCTTCCCGTTGTCGAAGAAGCGAAGAGAATCGGTGCCGATTTGATTATCAGTCACCATCCGATTATTTTTAATCCGGCAAAAAGGATAATTAAGGGAACAGCACTTTATGAGCTGACAGTATCGGGAATTTCAGCGATTTGCTGTCACACAAATTTGGATGTTTCGCTTGTCTGCGGAGTCAACAAGAGCCTTAGCGAAACACTTGGTCTTGTTGATTTTGAGCGTGACGAAAACAGCGAGTGTATGTTTACGGCTGAGCTTGAAAAAGAACTTACTGCAAGAGAATTTTGCGGTCTTGTAAAAGAAAGATTAAACGCTCCCTATACCGTTTTCACCCGTGGAACAGAGGACAAAAAAATCAAGAAAATCGGCTTCTGCTCTGGTGCGGGCGGAGAATTTATATTTGACGCAATCACTTCTTGTGACGCCTATTTGACGGGAGAAGCAAAGCATCACGAACTGCTTTTTGCTTACGAAAGGGCATACCCCGTGTTCGTGGCAGGGCACTTCGCAACGGAGAAAATATTTGCCGAGGGCTTTAGAAATTATCTGCTCTCGAAAATCGATGATACGGAATTTGTTCTGTCGGCGGACGAGAACGATCCCGTGATGATGTAAAGGAAAGAAAAATGGCATTAGACGGAATTTTTCTGCGACACTTAAAGGCAGAAATAGAAAATAACGTGCTTGGTGGCAGAGTTGATAAGATATATCAGCCATCAAGGGACGAGCTTGTGTTTGTTATGAGAACCTTTGAGGGCTCATTCAAGCTTTTGCTAAGCGCAAGACCAAACACTGCAAGAGTTAATTTTACGGCTACCAAACCCGAAAATCCCAAGCAGCCGCCTATGCTCTGTATGCTCATGCGAAAGAGACTGCAGTCGGCTAAGTTGATTGAGGTTGAGCAAAAAGGGCTTGAGAGGGCACTGACCCTTAAATTTGATTCGGTAAACGAGCTCGGTGATCATGTTGTACTCTCGCTTGTGTGTGAGATAATGGGCAAGTACAGCAACATTATATTCGTAAATGAGGAAGGAAAGGTTATCGATGCACTCAGGCGTGTTGATGCGGAGATGAGCTCTGAAAGGCTTATTTTGCCCGGAATCATTTACCGTGATCCGCCCGCTCAGGATAAGCTTTGTATACTCGATACCGAAATCAGTGATATAATCAAGGCTTTAAAGTCGCTGCCGAAAGCTATGACTCTCTCAAAGGCACTCATGGCTGTTCTTCAGGGAATCAGTCCGATTATAAGCCGTGAGATTGAGCATTTGGTCGGACGGGGAAATGAGGTCATCACAACCGATATGACCGATGCCGACTTCGGCAGACTCATGTTTGCGCTTCGTGATTTAAAGGACAGGGCGCAGAACCTAGACGGAACACCCGTCACCGTGATTGATCCGAGACTGAAAAAGCCTAAGGACTTTGCGTTTATGAATATCACTCAGTACGGCTCGGCAATGACGATTAAAAGATATGTCGGCGACTCGAAAACTCCTTTTTCAGATTTGCTCGATAATTTTTACGAGGAGCGTGATTCCGCCGACAGAATGCGTGCCAAGTCGGCTGATTTACTCAAGCTTCTTTCTAACCGAGAGGAGAGAATCGCACGAAAAATCAACAATCAGCGTGCGGAGCTTGAGGAATGTGCTCAGCGAGACGAATTGAGAATAAAGGCAGACCTTATCAATTCCAATTTGTATGCGATACCAAAATCGGCTTCAAGCGTGGAACTTATGAATTATTATGACGAGAACTGTCCGATGATAAAGATTAAGCTGAATCCCGCATGGTCGGCTTCTCAGAATGCGCAGAAGTACTACAAGGATTACCGCAAGGCAAAGACTGCCGAGAGCAAGCTAAACGAGCAAATTGCTTTGAGCGAGGCGGAGCTAAATTATATCGAGTCGGTTTTCTATGCGCTTACCGAGGCAAAAACTGAGCAGGACTTGTCAGAAATCCGCTCGGAGCTTGCGGCTCAGGGCTATGTCAAATCTAACGACTCAAAAACGAATCGCAAGAACGGCGGCAAAAATCCCAATAAAAAGGAGCAAATCGGAAAGCCGCTTCGTTTTGAGGTGTCAGACGGATTTACCGTTCTCGTGGGAAGAAACAACCGCCAGAACGACAAGCTTACCATGAAGGACTCTTCCAACAACGATATTTGGTTTCATACAAAAAATATACCCGGCTCTCACACCGTACTTGTAACTGACGGCAGAACTCCGACCGATAAGGCAATGGAAGATGCCGCCGTGCTCGCCGCAGTTCATTCCAAGGCAAAGGAGTCCTCGCAGATTCCCGTTGATTACACGCAAATCAGAAATGTTCATAAGCCTGTTGGTGCAAAGCCGGGAATGGTGAATTATTTTAACTACAAGACGGTTTATGTTAATCCCGAGGACTTTAAGGGTGAGAAAGAATAATTTTTTCAACCGATTAACCTGATTAGTTGAAAAAACATCAGGCAAACAAATTTTCAGAACAAAATTTCGCTCACGGCTTTATTGCCGTGGGCTTTTCTGTTATAATCTAAAGTGTCTACCATTAGTCGATAATTTTTGCACTTGGCTAAAATAGAGAATAGGCGGTCAAAGACCGCCCCTAAGGGGACAAGCGAAGTTTTTATTATTATTGCAATCGGTTTGAAACTCTTGTTTTGCAAGCTAAACTATTTGAATAAAAAATGCAGAACAAAAATGTCTGAAAGAGGGTGTGTTATGAATATTGAAGAAAACTATCTTGTCGGACTCAATCCCGAACAGCTGGAGGCGGTCACGTCAACTGAAGGTTACATCAGAGTTATTGCTGGGGCAGGCTCGGGTAAAACGAGAGCGCTTGCTTACCGCTATGCCTATCTTGTGAATGAAATCGGAATTTTGCCCGAAAACATTCTTTGCGTCACCTTTACCAACAAATCGGCAAACGAGATGAAAAAGAGAATAAGACGGCTTTCGGGGGACTGCGACACGGGATATATCAGCACCTTCCACAGCTTTTGCGACACCGTGCTTCACGAGGATATTCATATAATTCACTATCCGAAAAGCTTCATTGTGCTTGATAATCAAGACATCGATGCCATGCTTAAAACTGTCTATGAAGAGCGTGGACTTACCATGCGTGACATGACCTTTTCCAAGGCAAGGGATATGATAGAGATGAAGAAAAATCTCTATGAGCCGCTATATTACAAGCCTATGCTGTTGCTTTCTATTGACGAGCTTCGGGATAAATACATGAGAGCGAGCACAACGGATGATATTATCTTCTGGGGATATGTCTATCAGGAGAAAAAATGCTTTGCACTTGATTACAACGATTTGATTAACTTTGTCCTCTATATATTTGAGATAAGCGAGGAAACCAAGCTCAAGTGGCAAGAGCGGCTTGAATACATTATGGTTGACGAATATCAGGATATAGACGCTCAGCAGTATCATTTGATGAGGGTGCTTTGTGCCTTGCACGGCAATTTGTTTGTTGTTGGCGATCCCGACCAGACGATTTACACATGGCGTGGGGCAAATGTTAAATATATCATGGAGTTCGACAAGGAGTTTACCGATGTCAAAACTATCATGATGAACAAAAATTACCGTTCTTCGCCCGAGATAATCGCAGTATCGAATTCGCTCATCTCAAAGAACAAGTACAGAGTTGAGAAAAATCTTGTCGCACAGAACGAAAGCGATACTTTGCCTGTTTATTTTCATGCCGACACAGCCGAACAGGAGGCTGAATATATCGCCGACGAAATAACAGAGCTGACACAAAGAGGAGTTCCGTTTGAGAGTATTGCGATACTTTATAGGGCGCATTATCTCTCAAGGCAATTGGAGGATGTTTTCATAAAAAGAAAAGTTCCGTATTCTATTTACAGTGGAGTGCAGTTTTTTGAGAGGACGGAGATTAAGGACGCAATTTCTTATCTTCGCATGATAATCTACAAGGACGATTTGTCGTTCGAGAGAATTGTCAATAAACCGAAGAGAAATATTGGCGAAAAGCGCATGAGCTTTTTGAAGCAGATTGCCGAAAAAGAGGGCATTTCTCTTTATGATGCGATGAAGAGAAATCTTGACGCCGATGTTTTCAAGGGGACGGGAGCGAGTGCCTTTGTTGATTTAATCGAGGATTTTTCGGGACAGCATCACTTTATGACGCTATCCGATTTAATCAGTATTGTGCTTGACAAAAGCGGCTATGAGGCAAGCCTTCGTCTTGAGGGAAGTCAGGCAAGGCTTGATAATTTGGCTGAGCTCAAGCAGGCAATAACCGAGTTTGAAGAAAGCTGCGGCGAGGATTTCAGTGCCGAAGAGTATCTCACGAGAATCGCACTTATGACAAACAGCGACGTGCCCGACCAAACAGGAAAAATTAAAATGATGACCGTTCACACGGCAAAGGGACTCGAGTTTGAGCATGTGTTTCTTGTGGGAATGAACGAGGGTATTTTTCCGTCAAGAAAAACAAGCAGTCTTTCCCAAATGGAAGAGGAAAGGCGGCTTGCGTTTGTCGCATTAACAAGAGCGAAAAAATCGCTTTATATCACCGAACCTGAAGGGAAAAATCTTGAGGGCTCTTTCAGGTATCCGTCGAGGTTTATTTTCAATATTGACAAAGAGCTTATCCGTTACGCTAAGGAGCTTGATCCCATGCTTCTTGACGAGACGAAAAGGATAATTGCAAGCAGTGAGAAAAGCCTTGAAGGATTGGCACTGAGCGAAATTATGACGGTGGGAACAAGGATAAATCACAGCGTGATGGGTGAGGGCGAGATAATCGATATTATGCGTGATAAGGGCTGTTATGTGATTAAATTCGATGATTTGAGCACAAACAGAAAAATCAGCTTTAAGGCTAAGCTTGAAAAAATATAGTGCCGACGCACGGATAAAACGAAAACATCTTGTTTATATTTACGCTTAGTGATAAAATCAGCATATATCATGAAATAAATACAATCCGTTTCAAAGAAAGGGTTACTCTGATGACTAATACAGAATTTGATAAGCTTTTGGATGAATGGCTGGAGTCTCACAAGGACGAGATGAAAAAGGAGCTCGGCATGTGGGTTGCTCACCCGTCTGTTTCAAGAGCAGACCTCGCCGAAAAGAATGCGCCTTATGGCCCTGATTGCAGAAAGATGCTCGACTTTGCACTTGAAAGAGGCAAGCACTACGGCTTTAAGACAGAGGACTACGAGGGCTACTGCGGTGCGATTATCTACGGTGACAGCAAGGAAGAAATCGGCTTTGCGTGCCATCTTGATGTTGTCCCCGAGGGCGATCACTGGATTTATAAGCCGTACGAGATGAGCGAAAAGGACGGCTATTTAATCGGCAGAGGTGTAAGCGACGACAAGGGCCCCACAATCTCCTGTCTGTTCCTCATGAGATTTTTCAAGGAAAACAATATTCCGCTTAACAATACATTGAGACTTATGGCTGGCTGTGCCGAGGAAACAGGTATGGCTGACTTCAAGTGGTACGTGAATGAGTTTAAGGGCGTTGTGCCTAAATTCTCAATCGTTGCCGATTGCGGTTTCCCTGTCTGCTTTGCTCAGAAGGGCGGTTATGACGCTGCATTCAAAATCCCCATGGGCAAGAATGTCGTTGATATTTTTGCGGGTAACGTAAGAAACGCAATTCCAGATGAGGCTTATATGGTTATAAGCGGTATTGACGCAGAAAAAGCGGAAGATTTACTTTCCGAGTTTGACAACATTAAGCTTGAAACTCTTGAGGACGGAAACGTGAAGCTTTCTGCTTTCGGCAAGGGCGGTCATGCGGCTGCACCGGAGGGAAAGAAAAATGCGCTTGTCTATCTCTCAGAGGTTGCTTCCGAGCTTGAGAGTAAAGCGGGTCTTGATTTCGGCGGCGTCAAATTCATCTATGACGGCTTCTATTCACCGTACGCAGAGGGCTTCGGCATAGACAACGAGGACGAGAAAATGGGCAAGCTGACCATTAACGCAGGTGTTATCAGAAAGCACGGCGACAGCGCTCAGCTTGAGATTGACATAAGATATCCGCATTCCTCCGACCCCAAGGAAATCACCCTCAAGCTGTCTTCGCTTGGAGAAAAGTACGGCTGCGGTCTCATAAATGTTTCTGTTGCAAATCCGTATTACATCGACCC
>CAVBOS010000110.1:0-6703 GCA_963597005.1 Lachnospiraceae bacterium | reverse complement strand
AGAAACGGTGTAACAGGTCTTACAAAGGAATGCATCGGCTATGAGAATGGCGTTCTCGGCGGTGTTATCTCTGCACTTACATGCTATGCAGCTCCCGGTGACGCTGTTCTTCTTCACAGCCCGACATATATCGGCTTCACAATGTGCGTAGAAAACAACGGCTACAAGATTGTTCACAGCCCGCTTAAAAAGGACGAGAACGGTGTTTGGAGAATGGACTACGAGGATATGGATGCTAAGATTAAAGCTAACAACATCCATGTAGCAATCTTCTGTTCACCGCACAACCCTTGCGGAAGAGTTTGGGAGCGTGAGGAACTCGAAAAGGCTATGGAAGTCTACAAGAATAATGACTGCGTAGTTATCTCCGATGAGATTTGGTCTGACATCATTCTTGAAGGACACAAGCACATTCCGACACAGTCTGTCAGCGAGGACGCAAGAAACAGAACTGTTGCTGTTTACGCTCCGTCAAAGACATTCAACCTTGCAGGCTTGGTAGGAAGCTATCACATCATCTACAACAAGACAATGCGTGACAGAGTTACCGCAAAGAGTTCTAAGCCGCATTACAACGATATGAACGTTCTCTCCATGCACGCACTCATCGGCGCTTACAAGCCTGAGGGATACGAATGGGTAGACGAGCTTCGTGAGACAATCACAGGCAATGTTAACTACGCTTGCGACTATATTGCAGAGCACTTTGAGGGTGTAGAAGTTGGTAAGCCTGAGGGCACATATATGCTCTTCCTCGACTGCACAAAGTGGTGCGAGGCACACGGCAAAACTATTGAGGAGCTTGAGAAAGCAGGCTGGAATGTCGGTGTTGCTTGGCAGGACGGCAGAATGTTCCACGGTCCTTGCGCAATCAGAATGAACCTTGCTCTTCCGCTTTCAAGAGTCAAGGAAGCATTTGAGAGACTCGACAAGTATGTATTCAACGGCGAGTGGGTCTAATGCCTTCTTATCAACTCAAAGTCGGAGAAAAACTGCCTGATTTTAAATTTAACACGGCTTTTACAAGTGATGAATGTTTATCCGATAAAGTAAAATATGCCGATAAAACAGTTCTTCTGTTTTTGAGATATTACGGCTGTACACTTTGTCAGTATGATATTCATAAGCTTGCAAGCGAGTATGATAAAATTAAATCAGAAAACGCACAAGTGCTGGTTATTCTTCAATCGTCTCCCGAAGTAATAGCCGAACAGATTACCAAAGACAGCTTACCTTTCGAGATTGTATGCGACGAAAGCCAAATTCTCTACAAAGAGTTCGGTATCTCCCCCGCCGCATCTACAGCCAAGATGATTTCTGCGGGCACAATTGCCAAAATAGCAAAAGCGACCGCAAAGGGCTTTAAGCACGGCAAGTATGAGGGCAATGAGCTTCAGCTCCCTGCTTGCTTCATCATCGATAAAGAGCTTAATCTGAAGTACGTTCACTACGGCAAAAATGCTGCAGATATTCCCGATATATCAAAGTTAAGCGATTTACTGAAATAAAACTTTAATAAAGCTTTCCCCGTTCTCTGGCAAAGAATGGGGATTTGCTTTTTTAGGCTCTCTAAATTTCATAAACATTTGTAAATCTATTAATTTTCAATCACTTCTTTATTATTTTGATATTTTCTAAATCAAAAATTGCAAAAACATCTTGACAGCTTATTCTTTCAGTGATACAATCTAAGCAATTCAAAAACCGTTGAAGCGGAGATAACGGCAGTTATGCCTTCACAGAGAGTCTGAGGTGCTGAGAGTCAGGCAAGAAACAGGTTGTCAAATGGACCGCTGAGGGTGCAGTCAAATGCGAGTTTTCGCAAAGTATTCTGCAACGTTATGACAGACGTTACTTGTCGGGGATATGTTGGTATCCTGCAAAGCGCACGATTTTTCGTGAATTCAAGGTGGCACCGCGGATAAGTTTATTCGTCCTTGACAGATATTTCTGTCGAGGATTTTTCGTTTTTAAACCTTTGGCAGATATGCCGAAGGTTTTTTTATTTGGAGGAAGCATATGTTAGTATTACCCACCATTGATAAGGTTAAAGAAATTGCAAGCACTGATGATTATAAAGTTCTGCCGCTAAGCACAGAACTTCTCTCGGATTTCACCACACCGATTGAAGCCATGAGAATACTCAAAAATGTTTCTACTCACTGCTATATGCTCGAGTCGGCACAGGCAAACGAAACTTGGGGACGTTATACATTCCTTGGTTTCGACCCAAAACTTCTGATCACATGTACTGACGGACATTTAAGTGTGGGAAGCCTGAAAATGGAAACTAAAAATCCATCTGATTATCTTCGTCAGATTCTCTCTGAATATAAAAGCCCAAAGTTTGATTATCTCCCCTCGTTCACGGGTGGCTTGGTCGGTTATTTTTCTTATGATTATTTAGCTTACGGCGAACCAACAGTTAAGCGTGATGTCGAGGACACGGAAAATTTTAAGGATGTCGACCTCATGCTTTTCGATAAGGTTATCGCATTTGATAACCTTAAACAGAAAATAATCTTGATTGTCAATATGGAACTTGACGACATTGAAGTAAATTACAACAAAGCGGTCTTGGAGCTTAAACAGCTTGCGGAATTACTCAAGAACGGTGAAAAGAAAAAAGAACCGTCAGGAAAGCTTTTAGGAGAGGTTACTCCACTATTCAATAAAGTTCAATTTTGTGAAATGGTTGAAGACGCAAAAAGACACATTCGTGAAGGCGATATATTCCAGATTGTTCTTTCCAACAGACTTTCGGCACCGTTTGAAGGCAGTCTCTTCAACACATACAGAGTACTGAGAACGATAAATCCTTCACCGTATATGTTCTATTTTTCAGGAACAGATGTTGAAGTTGCAGGTGCTTCACCCGAAACTCTCGTTAAGCTTGAGAACGGAATACTTCACACCTTCCCCCTTGCCGGAACTCGTCCGAGAGGAAAGACAGAAGCTGAGGACAAAGTGCTTGAAATCGGACTTCTACAAGACGAAAAAGAGCTTGCAGAACATAATATGCTTGTTGATTTAGGCAGAAACGATTTAGGAAAAATCAGCAAATTCGGCACGGTTCAGGTAGAGAAGCTACATTCGATTGAGAGATTCTCACACGTCATGCATATCGGCTCTACCGTGCGTGGCGAGATAAGTGAAAATAAAGATGCTCTCGATGCGATTGAAGCAGTTCTCCCCGCAGGCACACTTTCAGGAGCACCGAAAATCCGTGCTTGTCAGCTCATCGGAGAACTCGAAAACAACAAACGCGGAATTTACGGCGGAGCAATCGGTTATATCGATTTCACAGGAAATATGGACACATGCATCGCAATCAGAATTGCATACAAAAAGAACGGCAAGGTCTTTGTTAGAAGCGGTGCAGGTATCGTAGCCGACTCCGACCCCGAAAAAGAATATCAGGAATGCATCAACAAGGCGATGTCATCGCTCAAAGCCTTGGAGCTTGCACAGGAGGAAGATATATGATTTTACTTATAGATAATTACGACAGCTTTTCATATAACCTTTATCAGCTTATCGGTGAATTGGAGCCTGATATCAAGGTTATAAGAAATGATGAAATGACTGTTGAAGAAATAAAAGAACTTAATCCGTCAAGAATAATCTTATCTCCTGGCCCGGGAAGACCCGAAGACGCAGGAGTCACGATAGATGTAACAAAAACGCTAAGTCATGAAATACCGACTTTGGGCGTTTGTCTCGGTCATCAGGCAATATGTGCAGCGTACGGTGCAACAGTAACCTATGCAAAAAAACTTATGCACGGCAAGCAGTCGGAGGCAATGCTCAATACCGACAGCGCACTTTTCAAAGATTGTCCTAAGCTTAGCTTAGTCGCAAGATATCATTCACTTGCCGCAGACCCCGAAACAATCCCAGACGAATTAAAGGTTACGGCACTTACAACAGACGGTGAAATAATGGCAGTCGAACACAAAAAATACCCGATATTCGGAGTTCAGTTTCATCCCGAATCGATAATGACGCCAAACGGAAAACAAATGCTTAAAAATTTTATTGAGGAGTTTTAATTATGATCAAAGAAGCAATCGTTAAAATAGTAAACAAGGGCGATTTAAGCTATGATGAAGCTTATGCAGTTATGAACGAGATAATGAACGGAGAAACAACGCCCACTCAAAATGCCGCATTTCTCTCGGCTCTTTCCACAAAGAGTGCAAAAGCCGAAACAACCGACGAAATCGCAGGCTGTGCCGCCGCCATGCGTGCACATGCAACTCCTGTTGATACGGGCATGGACATATTTGAAATTGTCGGAACAGGCGGTGACAACGCTCAAAGCTTCAACATCTCAACCACCTCGGCACTCGTAGCCGCCGCAGGCGGAATGAAAGTTGCAAAGCACGGCAACAGAGCCGCTTCATCAAAATGCGGCACTGCGGATTGCTTGGAGGCACTCGGCGTGAACATTGAGCAAAGTCCCGAAAAATGCATAGAGCTTTTAAATAAAGTCGGAATGTGCTTTTTCTTCGCTCAAAAATATCACTCTTCAATGAAATATGTCGGTGCGATTCGAAAGGAGCTCGGATTCAGAACGGTTTTCAATATCTTAGGCCCTCTTACTAACCCAGGAAAACCTACGACGCAACTTTTGGGCGTATATGACGAGTACCTTGTTGAACCACTCGCACAAGTTCTCATCAGCTTGGGAGTTAAAAGAGGTATGGTAGTTTACGGCACAGATAAGCTTGATGAAATTTCTCTCAGTTCTCCGACAAAGGTTTGTGAAATTAAGGACGGTTGGTTCAAGTCCTATACTATCTCACCAGAAGACTTCGGTCTTAAGAGCTGTAAAAAGGAAGATTTAGTCGGCGGTTCACCTAAGGAAAACGCAGAAATCACCAAGAACATTCTCAAAGGTGAAAAAGGAGCAAAGCGTGACGCAGTTCTCATGAACGCAGGTGCCGCTCTTTATATCGGAGGAAAGGCTGACAGCATGGCGGACGGAATCAAGCTTGCTGCTGAAATAATCGACAGCGGCAAAGCATACAAAACCCTCGAAAAACTGATTGAAGTAAGCAATTCGGAGGAAGCCTAATGAACATCTTAGATGAGCTTGCAGATTTCTCCCGAATAAGAGTAAAAGAAGCTAAAGAAAATATATCGGTTGATGAAATTAAAGCCAGAGCTTTAGAATTGCCAAAGGGAAATTTCTCATTTGAACAAGCACTTAAAACAGACGATATTTCTTTCATTTGCGAATGCAAAAAAGCTTCACCGTCAAAGGGTTTAATCGCTCCCCATTTTCCTTATCTTCAGATTGCAAAGGAATATGAGGCGGCAGGCGCAAACGCAATTTCGGTACTCACGGAGCCAAGCAGATTTTTAGGCAGTGATAAATATCTTGAAGAAATCGCTAAAAGCGTATCTATCCCCTGTCTTCGCAAAGATTTCATAGTTGACGAATATCAGATTTATGAAGCAAAGGTTCTCGGAGCAAGCGCAGTTCTTTTGATTTGTTCCATATTACCTGAAGACACAATTAAATCTTATATTAAAATCTGCGATACACTGGGCATATCGGCACTTGTGGAGGCGCATGACGAAAACGAGGTTAAATCAGCACTTCGCTCAGGCGCAAGAATAATCGGAGTTAATAACCGCAATCTCAAGAACTTTACCGTAGACACGGAAAACAGCAAAAAATTAAGAGCACTTATTCCAAGCGATGTGTTGTTTGTCTCAGAAAGTGGTGTTAAAAGTGCTGACGATATCAAGTTGCTTCGTGAAATTAAAGCAGACGCTGTTCTCATCGGTGAAACTCTAATGAGAGCTGAGGATAAAAAGCAAAAGCTACAAGAACTTAGAGGCAGATATGAGTAAAATTAAGCTGTGCGGTCTGACAAGAATCGAGGATATTGAGGCTGTCAACGAATTAAAGCCGGATTACATAGGCTTTGTCTTTGCAAGTAAAAGCAAACGTTACATTAGTCCTCAAAAAGCAAAAATATTAAAAGATTTGCTTGACCCAAGCATAAAGGCAGTTGGGGTTTTTGTTAACGAAAAACCCGAAAACATAGCTAAACTTCTAAATGAAAATATTATAGATATTGCTCAACTGCATGGTAACGAGGATGATGACTTCATCACAAAGCTTAGAAGTTTCAGCGGCAAACCGATCATCAAAGCGTTCACGATAAAAAGCGAAAATGATATAGAAGCAGCTCAAAAAAGCACAGCTGATTATGTTCTGCTCGATTCGGGAGCAGGCACGGGACAAGCCTTTAATTGGTCACTTATAAAAAACATAAAACGAGATTACTTTTTAGCGGGCGGACTGTCACCCGAAAACGCATTAGATGCAGTGAAAAAGCTTCATCCCTTTGCGCTTGACGTAAGCTCGGGAATTGAAACAAACGGAATTAAAGATAAACAGAAAATGGCTGATTTTATCAGGAAAGGAAAAGAATATGACTAATCCAAACGGAAGATTCGGTATTCACGGCGGACAATACATCCCCGAAACTCTTATGAATGCCGTTATAGAGCTTGAAGAAGCTTATAATCACTACAAAAATGACCCTGAGTTTAACAAGGAACTTACTTTCCTTTTGAACGAATATGCAGGCAGACCATCAAGACTCTACTATGCAGAGAAAATGACAAAGGACTTAGGCGGAGCGAAAATTTATCTCAAGCGTGAGGATTTAAACCACACGGG
>CAVBOS010000109.1:0-6785 GCA_963597005.1 Lachnospiraceae bacterium | reverse complement strand
GTTCTTAGCGTGCTGAATCGGAGTTGTGGAATCGTCTCTGTAAGCCTTCATGAGGTTGGATCTTGTGAGGAACTCGTTAGCGGAGTAAACGCCCTTGAGGTTCTCGCCGGGGATATTCATAAATCTCGGAAGACCTGCGCCTGTTCCGAGGAAGATTGCTTCGTAGCCGTACTCGTGCTGAAGTTCCTCGATTGTGAGGACACGACCGATAACCATGTTTGTCTCGACCTTAACGCCGAGAGCCTTGAGGTTATCGACCTCTTTCTGAACGATTGACTTCGGAAGTCTGAACTCAGGAATACCGTAAACGAGAACGCCGCCTGCTAAGTGAAGTGCCTCGTAAATTGTTACATCATAGCCAAGCTTTGCAAGGTCACCTGCACATGTGAGACCTGCAGGGCCTGAACCGACAACTGCTACCTTATGACCGTTCTTCGGCGGCTCGATAGTAGCGACTGTTGCGTGAGAATTGTGGTAGTCTGCGCAGAATCTTTCAAGTCTGCCGATTCCGACAGGCTCGCCCTTGATTCCTCTTACGCACTTGCCCTCGCACTGAGATTCCTGCGGGCAGACACGTCCGCAAACAGCAGGAAGTGAAGATGACTTGTGGATAACCTGATATGCGCCCTCAAAATCACCCTCTGCACACTTTGCGATAAAGTCTGGGATAGCGATGTTAACAGGGCAGCCGCTGACGCAAGGCTTGTGCTTGCAGTTAAGGCAACGCTTAGCCTCGTCAAGTGCCATTTCCTCGGTGTAACCGAGAGTTACTTCTTCAAAATTTTTATTTCTGACATTAGGATCCTGTGATGGCATAGGATTCTTTGTAAGTCTCATATTTGGCATATTACTTTACCTCCTTCTTGAAGAGATTGCATGCTTCTTCATATGCTTTTCTCTCAAACGGAGCGTAGCTTCTTGCACGGCTCATAGCTTCGTCAAAATCAACCTCAAAGCCGTCGAAGTCAGGACCGTCAACACAAGCGAACTTTGTCTTTCCGCCGACTGTAAGTCTGCAGCCGCCGCACATGCCCGTACCGTCAACCATGATTGGGTTCATAGAGACAACTGTCTTCTGGTCAAAAGCCTTTGTTGTGAGGCAAACGAATTTCATCATGATGAGCGGACCTATTGCGATGACCTCATCGAACTTCTCGCCGCCCTCAAGCATAGCCTTGAGCGGAACTGTGACGTTGCCGTGCTCGCCGTATGAACCGTCGTCTGTCATGAGCTTGAAATTGTCGGAGCAAGCCGCAAATTCATTCTCGAGGATAACGAGGTCTTTATTTCTGAATCCGATAATAGAGGTGACCTCTGCGCCCATCTCGTGCAGCTCCTGAGCAATCGGAAGTGCAATGGCACAGCCGACGCCGCCGCCGATAACGCAGACCTTCTTGAGACCCTCAACATGAGTTGGAACGCCCAAAGGACCTACGAAGTCCTGAATGTACTCGCCCTCTTCTTTATGGTTGAGCTTCTCGGTAGTAGCACCGACTATCTGGAAAATTATTCTTACATAGCCCTTTTCTCTGTCGTAGCCTGCTACGGTCAGAGGAATTCTCTCTCCGTCCTCGTCCACTCTCAAAATGATGAACTGACCGGGCTTAGCCTTCTTTGCGATAAGCGGAGCCTCAATCTCCATGAGTGTGACTGTCGGATTTAAGGATTCTTTTTTGACAATCTTATACATATCAATAATCCCTTCTAATAAGTTTTCGGCATACAAAACCATAAAGAATTATAGCACAATACACTATTTAATACAAGAAGAAAAGCAGAATTTTCGGCTTAAAGACCGAAATCATAAGAATATTTATTATCGGTAAAAAATGTCGTATGGTTTAAGGAAGCTAACCTCAAACCGCTTCAAAAGTGAGTTTCTTCTCTTGACATACATAAAGCTTTGTGATAAAATTTTTCTAAAATATTTTGACTCAGATAGGAGACTTAAAGATGAGCAGAATTAAGACAATTCAGACCAGAGATCTTAATAAGAGTGTTCTCACAGGCGGATGCGGCGAGTGCCAGACTTCTTGCCAGTCAGCTTGCAAGACTTCCTGTGGCGTTGCTAATCAGAAGTGCGAGAACAGCAATAAGTAATAATTCTCGGAATGAAGAAGCCGCCTTCAACGGGCGGCTTTTTTAGTGTGTTCAGTCCCCTATTTCACTTAAAGACGGATATATATTTTTCGGCACAAAGGAATGATAGCCGAAAATGAAAGGAAGGCAGTTTTAATGGTACATCAGTTTAAGCAGAACGGTTATAATATTGTCCTTGACACATGCAGCGGCTCTGTGCACGTTGTCGACGAAGTGGCTTATGACATCATTTCCATGTTCAAGGAAAAAAGCGAAGACGAAATAGTCGCTGAGATACTCAAAAAATATCACGACACTCCCGACGTAAACGAAGATGAAGTAAGAGAGTGCATTAATGACGTCAAGGAGCTCGAGGAGAACAAGAAGCTTTTCACTCCCGATGTTTTCGAAAATATGGCATTCGAGTGGAAGAATAACTCCAAAGTTATCAAGGCGCTCTGCCTTCACATCGCTCACACATGCAACCTCAACTGCTCCTACTGCTTTGCAAGCCAGGGCAAGTATCAGGGCGACCGTGCTCTCATGAGCTTTGAAGTCGGAAAACAGGCTTTTGACTTCCTCATCGCAAACTCGGGCACAAGAAAAAACCTCGAGGTTGATTTCTTCGGCGGCGAGCCGCTCATGAACTGGGACGTTGTCAAGCAACTCGTAAATTACGCAAGAAGCATTGAAAAGGAGCACAACAAGAATTTCCGATTCACCCTCACAACAAACGGCGTTCTCATCGATGACGACGTTATCGACTTTCTCAACAAAGAAATGGACAACGTTGTTCTTTCGCTTGACGGAAGAAAAGAGGTTCACGACAGATTCAGAGTTGACTACGCGGGCAACGGCTCTTATGACAAGATTCTTCCTAAGTTCAAGAAGCTTGTCGACGCAAGAGGCGGCGAGAAGTACTACATGAGAGGTACTTTCACTCACCACAACGTCGACTTCACAAACGACATTTTCCACATGGCAGACCTCGGCTTCACCGAGCTTTCCATGGAGCCTGTTGTTTGCTCGCCGAACGATCCTTCGGCACTCACCGAGGAGGATTTGCCGAAGCTTTTCGAGCAGTATGAGATTCTTGCAAACGAGATGATCAAGCGCAAAAAGGAAGGAAGACCTTTCACATTCTATCACTACATGCTCGATTTGACCGAAGGCCCTTGTATCTACAAGAGAATCACGGGCTGCGGCTCAGGAACAGAGTATATGGCTGTCACACCGTGGGGCGAGCTCTTCCCGTGCCACCAGTTCGTAGGCGACCCCAAGTACAGCCTCGGTAACATCTGGGACGGCGTAACCAACACAGCCGTTCAGGACGAGTTCAGAAAGTGCAACGCTTACGCCAGACCCGACTGCGCCGACTGCTGGGCAAAGCTTTATTGCTCGGGCGGTTGTGCCGCAAACGCTTACCACGCAACGGGAAGCATTCAGGGCGTCTACAAGTACGGCTGCGAGCTCTTCAAGAAGAGAATCGAGTGCGCTGTCATGATGAAGGTAGCAGAGGCTCAGGAACAGTAATGAACACTCCGATTATCGATTTTGTAAACGAATATAACAAAAAAGATATCAGCAGACTGCATATGCCCGGCCACAAAGGTCGGGCTTTGTTGGGTTTTGAGAAGCTCGACATAACGGAAATCGGCGGTGCGGACGAGCTTTACGAGGCGGACGGAATTATACTCGAGAGTGAGAATAACGCATCTTCCCTTTTCGGCTCGGCTCACACATTTTATTCATGCGAGGGCTCAAGCCTAACTATAAAAGCCATGCTGAATATCGCACTTCAGGCAAGTTTTTCGAAAAATCCATATATCATTGCCGCAAGAAACGTACACAAGACCTTTATTTTCGGCTGTGCGCTTTTGGGAATTGATGTGAAATGGCTTTATCCAATGGACGGTTGCAGTCTTTGCGAATGTCCCGTTCAAAGCAGTGAGCTTGAGAAAATTCTCTTAGAAGAAAAAGAAAAGCCGATAGGTGTTTACCTCACTTCGCCCGATTACCTCGGAAACATTCAGGATATTAAATCTATAAGTTCTGTTTGCAAAAAACACGGCGTTCCGCTTCTTGTCGACAATGCCCACGGTGCATATCTCCGCTTTTTGAAGCCGTCACTTCACCCTATTGACCTCGGAGCGGACATTGTGTGCGACTCCGCTCACAAGACTCTTCCCTCTCTCACGGGCGGCGGCTATCTTCACATAAGCGAAAGCGCACCGAAGAAATTTTTAAACTCAGCAAGAATGAGCCTTGCACTTTTTGCTTCGACAAGCCCCTCCTACCTCATACTTCAGTCGCTTGACGTTTGCAATGCCTATTTGGCTGATAATTACGCTGAAAAACTTTTTGCGATAATCGCAAAAATCGATGCACTTAAAGATAAGCTTGTTTCCTACGGCTGGACTTTGAGAAAGACAGAAAAGCTAAAAATCGTGATAGATGCAGTTGCCTCCAATGTTGACGGAAACGATATAATGGAAGAACTAAGGCGCAATAAGGTCGAATGTGAATTCGGTTCATTCGAACACATCGTCATGATGTTCACCCCCGAGAGCAGAGAAATCGACTTCGAGCGCATAGAAAACGCACTTGCCGACAAATCGAAATTCAAAACAAGTGAATTTCTGCCGAATTTAAGGATATATCCGGGCGAAAACAAGCTAAGCATAAGGGAAGCCGTACTTTCCCCGTTTGAAATGATTGACGTAAAAGACAGCGTCGGAAGAGTTTGCGCATCGCCTACAGTCAGCTGTCCGCCCGCAGTGCCCGTTGCGATAAGCGGTGAAATTATCACCGAAAACAGCGTTAAAATCTGCGAGCTTTTCGGCATAGAAAAAATAGCCGTTGTAAAATAACATCGTAAATAATACAAAACCGTCATTTGCCTGATTTAGGCAAATGACGGTTTCTTTTTGCAGTTTTATTTAGCTTTAAAATTAATTTACCTTTTTTGTATCTTTGTCGTTGGTTTTGCTGATGATATAGTGCGGTCTCTTTTTAGTCTCACTGTAACCCTTAGCAATGTACTGACCCATAATTCCGATTGCGAAAAGCTGAATTCCGCCTATGAAAATAATCACGCACATCAGAGAATCCCAGCCTGTAACGGCATTTCCGAAAAGCAAATGTCTGATTATCAAAAAGATAATCAAAAGAACGCTTATTCCCGTCATACCGATACCAAACCACGACGCAATGCTAAGCGGAGCCTGAGAGAAATTTATGATGCCGTCAATGGCATACTTGAAAAGCTTCCAGAAATTCCACTTCGTCTCGCCCGCAACACGCTCGACATTCTCATACGGAAGCCAGTAAGTATTGAAGCCAATCCAGCCGAAAATTCCTTTTGAAAAACGGTTCTGCTCGCCCATGGCAACAATGGCATCCACCATCTCTCTTCTCATAAGGCGAAAATCTCTCGCACCGTCAACTATATCGGCGTCGGAAATTTTATTAATGATTTTATAGAACTTTCTTGCAAACCACGAGCGAATGGGCGGCTCGCCCTCTCTGTTCACTCTTCTTGTCGCAACGCTGTCATATTCGCCCGTCTCGAGTATCTCCATCATCTTGGGAAGAAGACTTGGCGGGTCTTGCATGTCGGCATCCATAACAGCTACGAAATCGCCCTTAGCATTGCAAAACCCCGCATACATTGCGGCTTCCTTGCCGAAGTTTCTCGAAAAGGAGAAGTACTTTACATGTGTGTCTTTTTCTGCGTATTCGACCAAAAGCTTCAGGGTGTCATCCTTTGAGCCGTCGTTCACAAAAAGAACCTCATAGTCGTAGTTCATAGTCGAAAAAACCTTTGTTATTTCCTCGTAGAAATACGGCAGTGCCTCCTGTTCGTTGTAGCACGGCACAATAATTGAAATTATTTTACTCATAAATTCCTCGATTCAATATGCTTTTCTCACGTCAAGGCGTACGCTCTGCCGTGGTACTGATAGACAAACTCGTAACCCGTGTAATCGGTATTCGCTATTACTTCATTTAAAATTCTCTCTGCCTCTTCGTCATCAACTCCGACCATGCAAACGACAACTCCGTCCTTCGACTCACGCAGACTCAGAATTTCTTTCAAATTCGGAATGTCCGTATCGGTGAAATAATAGGTCTCATCATAATTAAATTTAAGCGGAAGCGAAGTGTAGACATCAATCCACTTGGAGCCGTAGTACTGCAAGCAGTCATAGCCCTCAACGGTTTTTGCCTGCTGTTCCGGCTCGCCGTAGTCAGAATACATAAAGTCGATATCATACTTCTGCACGCTTCTGACGCAAAGGAAAACAACGCACACAGCCGCAATCGCACCGACAATCTTTCTGTTTTTGATAAATGCCGTGAACACCCAGTAGATAACGGACACCATCCAAACCGCTACCATCGGATAAATCGGATAGATGTATCTGTTTGAGCGAAGATTTGAGCCGACAATCGCAACATAAGCAAAGCCGACAATCGCAATGCTTGCGAGAATATAGAGAAGAGCTCTGTGGCTCACTCTCAGATTGAAAAGGTCATTTGCAAATTTTTGGAATGACTTGAAGCTTAATTTATCCGTGCCTCTTGATTTAATTATAAATCTTACGATGCAGAAAACAATCATAACGGCACAGGCAATGAGGAATATTCTCAGAGTGCCGCCGAAAATCGAGCGGTTAATCCATTTCTTGTAGTAATTTCCGAAA
>CAVBOS010000108.1:0-6895 GCA_963597005.1 Lachnospiraceae bacterium | reverse complement strand
CCTGATAGCCGTCTACAGAACCACTGAAGCTGTACTCGCTTGTGTCAATCCACCAAACGAATGAGTAGTTTCCGTCGCCGTTCGGAGTGACATACATCTCACTGCCTGTGTCGGAGTTACGGTAGTTATCGAGCCATTCCTGAATTGAGTACGGGTCTGTGGCACCGTCAGGAGCAGATGAGCTTTCCTCTTTGCTTGATTCACTTTTGGAGGACTCAGAGCTTTCTTCCTTACTCTCTTCCTTGCTTGATTCGTCTTTAGCTTCGGAGCTTTCTTCCTTGCTTGACTCAGAGCTTTCCTCGGCCTTTGCTTCTGCCGCTGTGACTTCCTTCCAGTCGAAATCATTTATAATGCCTGTTTCCTGAATTGTGGCAAGAAGGTCGTTGTAAGGAACGGAAGTATCGTCCTTATGGTAAAGCTCATCGCCGTATTTTTCGGTGTCCATTGTGTAAATTTCGGTTGAATAAGCACCTGTGCTGTTAAGCTTCCAAATGCCCGCTTCGGAACTTTTGTCGTCTGTTACCTTGTGATAGAAAACAGTGCCGTCCTTTAGTACGCTGACAAGAGATGTGTCTCCTATGGAATTGTCCTTAAAGACTCTTGTCGTCTTGCCGTTGTTCGGCTCATAGATTGCGGCGATTTTTACAAGTGAATCATTGCCAACGCCGATTAAAAGCTCTTCCTCGGAGTCTGCGTCAATGTCGTAATAAGCGTAGTAAAGCTTTACTGTTTCTTCATCAGTGCTCTCTGTAGCCGACTTTACCGCGTTTGTGTTCACAAATTTCTCCGCATCCTGACCGCCGAGAGTGTTTTCGTATGCAGACAAAACTCCCTTTAAGTCGGAATCTATAGTCTGAACCTCTGCCGCTTCTGTGCCCTCTGCGGGGATGAGCGGGTCGTCATCTGTGCTCACTGTGCCTGATACCGAGGACGATGATGTCTCTTCGGTTTCACTGCTGTTGTGCATGATATATATAACTCCTGTAACGGCTGCCGCAAGTAAAATGACAAGCACGATTATCATGGCGATGATTTTTCCGCTTAGCTTTGAATCTCCGTCCTCTTTATATTTATCTTTTGAGACTATGCGCGGCTCGCTTACCGTGAGCGGTTTAAGCGGCTGAGGTCTTTCGGGAGCTTTGATTACCTCAGGGGCTTTTTCTGTCGGCTCAGACTCGATTATATCCTCGACATTTATGCTGTCATTTTCGTCAGCAGGAGTGATTTCTTCTGTCTCTGTTACTTCTGCGGGATTTTCCTCGGATGAAGAAAGAATATTCTCGATTTCCTCGTCTGTCGGCTTCTTGTGCTTAGCTTCGGTTTTGAAGAAACGAAGTCCCAGACCGAAACGCACGCTCTCGAAGGTGGATTCTCTGAAAGGAATATCCTCGGTGTTCACGCTGTAGCCCTTGAAGAGGAAAAGGAGATACTGCACGGCATTAAGTCCGTGAGAGTCCACACCCTCGTCTTTAAGACCGTTGACAGCCTTTGTTATTGCAACTCTTGAATCTGAAATGAGTTTCTGGATATTTTTTTCGTCACATTCGGCTGTGCTTGCAATGTCTGAAATTCTCATTCCCGTGTAGTAGTACATTCCCGTTACAAGTCTCTGCTCGGCACTTAGTGAATCAAGAATTTTGAGTGCTTTTTGAGCGTCCTCGGCGGGGTTTACGTCAAGCTCCGTAGAAAGAACGTTGTTGTCGTTCGCCGCCGCACCGATATCCTCGGTGATTTCCTGAGAGAAAATTTCGCTCGAAGCGGCTATGCGCTTAGCCGAATTGCTGATTGCGATTTTTCGCACCCAAGCGGGGAAGGCCTTCGGCTCGTTTAGCATATTCAGGTTGTAGATAGCCTTGATGTAAGCGTCCTGAATGACATCCATGATAATGTCCTCGTCGCTTACCATAGTTTTAATTGTTTTGTATACGCTGTTGTAGCTCGAATCAAACAGAGCGGTGACCGCACTTAGGCTTCCCTGAGATGCGGCGTCAATCAGCTCGTTATTAAAAAAATCTCTATTATCCATAAAAAACCTTTCTTTCAAATGAAAAGATATATTTCTTTCTATACCAATACACTATAACATAATTCCTGTTTCATTTCTACCGATTTTCAGATATTTTGCATAGTTCTGGTGAGTTTGAAAAATTTTAGTTGAATTTTAGTTGAATGTCAGAGATTTATATAGTAGAATAAGCTTAATTTAACTTATTACTACACTAAAACGCAAAAAGGAAAAGAAAGATGATTTGTATAATAGATTACGGTGCTGGAAACATCGAGAGCGTAAGAAAGGCACTCGAATACATAGGTGCCGACTGCGTGGTTTCCGCAGACAAGGAAGTTTTGGCGGCAGCTGATGCCGCAATATTGCCCGGTGTCGGCTCATTCGGCGACGCCATGAATGAGCTCAGAAGCAGAGGGCTTGAAGAGCCGATTAAGGCTTTCATCGCTTCAAACAAGCCGTTTCTCGGCATTTGCCTTGGCTTGCAGATACTTTTTGAGAGCAGTGAGGAAAGCCCGGGAGCAGTCGGTCTTGGAGTTCTTAAAGGCAAAATCGTTAGAATTCCCGACGGCGAGGGACTGAAAATACCGCACATGGGCTGGAATTCTGTTGAAATCAAAAAGGATGATGCTCTCTTTAAGGGTATACCGAACAATCCATATGTTTATTTTGTCCATTCCTATTACCTTAAAGCCGAGGAGGATATTGTGACTTCGGTCGCAGAGTACGGAGTGAATATCCATGCTTCCGTGGCAAAGGGAAATCTTAGAGCCTGCCAGTTCCACCCGGAGAAAAGCGGCGAGCTTGGCATCAGTCTTCTCAAGAATTTTGTTGCGACAATAGGCTGACAGGAGGGAAAGACAATGTATGCAAAGAGAATAATTCCGTGCCTTGACCTCAAGGACGGCAGAGTTGTTAAGGGAACAAATTTCGTTGGCTTGCGTGATGCGGGTGACCCCGTTGAGGCGGCAATCGAATATAACAAGCAGGGAGCGGACGAGCTCGTTTTGCTTGATATAACAGCATCTTCCGATGCGAGAAATATAATGGTAGATATTGTCACAAGAGTTGCGAGAAGCATTTTCATTCCGTTCACCGTCGGCGGCGGAATACGCACGGTGGACGATTTCACGGCTATACTTCGTGCGGGTGCGGACAAGGTATCCGTCAACTCGGCGGCACTGAAAAATCCGCAGATTATTTCCGATGCGGCTTATAAATTCGGAAGTCAGTGCGTTGTTGTTGCCATGGACGCCAAGCGTACCGAAAAGGGAAACTGGACGCTTTACCTTAACGGTGGCAGAGTGGATACGGGAATCGATGCGCTCGAGTGGGCTAAGAAGGTGGAATCTCTCGGCGCAGGCGAGATACTTCTCACCAGCATGGACTGTGACGGCGTCAAGGAGGGCTATGACCTCGAATTGACAAGAACAATCTCCGAAAATGTTCATATTCCCGTTATCGCATCGGGCGGTGCGGGCAAGATGTCTCATTTTTACGATGCATTCACCGACGGAAAGGCAGACGCCGTTCTTGCCGCTTCGCTTTTCCACTTCAAGGAGATAACCGTCCCCGAGCTTAAGGAATATCTCTCCGACAGGGGAATTCCTGTAAGAAAAACAATTTAATCTGACGAAAAAAGCATCCTTACCGAAAATTCGGTACAGGATGCTTTTGACTTATTAACAGTTTATCTGTTTATCGTTGATTTCTTTGATTTTTTCAGGCGAGAATTTATACTCATGATTTTCATCCAAAAGACCGTTGACCTCCTGTTGAACGTCAGAAACCTGAGTGTAGCAGTAGCCCGAGCATTCCGGGATTGCTTTAATGGCGTCGGTTATCGCTTCGAAACGGGAAAGGAAATCCTCTTCGCCCTCGACCTTGTTTCCGTAGCCCCAACCGTCACCCTTTCCGCTGACGGCAATTCCGCCGAATTCACTGATGATTATCGGCTGACCCTCGTACTTAAATCCGTCTGCCATGGCGAACATTGTCTTGCTGAATGATTTTTTGTTTGAAAGCAGAGAATTAAGGTCGATGTATCTTTCGCTAAAAGCTTTAATGTTTTCTTCGTAGTCGTGAAGCGTGATGATGTCGGAAATCGTGTGCTCCCAACCGTCGTTGCAAATGACGGGTCTTGTGCTGTCATAAGACTTGGTGAGATAATAGATTGCCCTTGTGAAATCTTGCTGTTTTTTGTCCGTTTTAATTTTCGGAACGCCCCAGCTTTCGTTGAACGGCGTCCATGTGATTATGGACGGGTGAGAGTAATTCTGTCTTACCACGCTCATCCATTCGTTCGTGAAATTGGAAACGGCATCGTCACAGAAAGTATAGGTTGCGGGAAATTCGCTCCAAACCAAAAGACCGCGGACATCTGCCCAGAAAAGGAATTTCTCGTCTTCGATTTTCATATGCTTTCTTACGCCGTTGTAGCCAAGAGACTGAATTTTTGAAATATCATTGATTATTTCCCCTTCGCTCGGCGGTGTGAGGTGGCTTTCTCTCCAGTAGCCCTGATCGAGAAGTAGCTTTTGATACAACGGTATTCCGTTGAGAAGAATGTTTTGTCCGCTTATGCTTATTTCACGCATACCGAAATATGATTTTATTTCATCGATGATTTCGCTCTCTTCGTCCAAGAGCTTGACGCTCAAATCGTAAAGGTTCGGTTCGCTTGGTGACCACAGCATGACGCCCCAAAGAGGATATTTCTCCGAATTGACGTTAACGGTGAGAGAAAATCTCTTGCTTCCCGCAACGGAAGTGCTTGCGTTCGAGATGAAATCGTTTCCGAATTCGATTTCGGCAGAAACCTGACAGTCAAATTCACGATTGAGAGTTCCCTCAATCAAAACGCTTGAGTTTTCAAGGTTAGGAGTGATTTTTAGTGAAGTGACATAGACCTCGGGAACGTATTCGATCCAGACGCTTTTCCATATGCCTGTTGTTTGCACATAGAAGCAGGCATAGCTTTTTTTAATCCATCTTTGCTTGCCTCTTGGCTGAGCCTTGTCGAGACTGTCACGCACGCAAACCACGATGAGGTTTTCTCCGTTCTCGGCGTAGTCTGTAATGTCGAACGAAAAGCGTGAATAGCCGCCCTTGTGACTTCCTACCATATTTCCGTTCACGAAAACTTTTGTTTCGTAGTCAGAGCCCTCAAAATTAAGAATGATTTTTCTGTCCTCGTTTTTCTCGAGGTAAACCTTTCTTGAATACCACACGCAGTTGTGCACCTTCTGAATATTGATTCCCGATGCCTCCGTCTCGTAGGTGAACGGGACATTTATTTTATATTCGGGCTCGAAGCCGTAGCGGTAGCCTTTTTCATCGCCCGAGTGATTTTCGTCAAAGCAGAAGTTCCATTCTCCGTCAAGGAGCAGAAAATTATCTCTCACAAGCTGAGGTCTTGGGTAGTTTGGTATATAGCTTTTTGGTGTTGATTTCATGTGAAAAACCTCCTTGTTTACCTAAGCTTAATATAACATAAGAGAGGGCAAAGTCAACAAAATTATTGTAGTATAAATAAGTTTTTGATATACTTGTCATGAGGAATAAAAATTGTCCTCGGGGGTGAAATTTTGAAGAAAGTAATTCATTCGCTGTCAGCGGCTTTTGTGCTTATGCTGTTTTTTCTTTTGCCGCTTACGGCAGGTGCGGAAGAAACAAACGCAAGGCTAAACAGCGATTCTTATAAAGCGGGCGACACCGTGAAGGTGACCGTTCGTCTTAACGAAAATCAAAACACGGCGGCATTTTTGCTCGAAGCATATTATGATACCGAAAAATTAAGCTTCAAAAAGACCGAGAATTTATCATCGTGCTATATGAAAAGCAATGATAAAAACGGGTGCGTTAGCATAGCGGCGTTATCAAAAAAGAATATTTTTTCGGGAGATGCATTTTCGATAAGCTTCAAGCTTCTTGATGACAGCGACTCTTCATCGATTGATTTGGCTTTTCGTGACCTTGCGGATTCTGGCGGTGCTCAGTCGCTTTCTGATTTCAATTTGTCCCTTGCGATAATTCCTAAGGAAAAGGCGTCTGAGGAGTGCGATTTAAAATCGCTTAGTGTTTCTGACGGAAGCTTAAACGAGAAATTTTCATCCGATGTTTATTCCTATACTATGAATGTGCCGTACAGCGTGAAGTCACTTAGCTTTGACTGCTCTGTAAGTGACGGTGCATCTTATAAGGTAAACCGCAAAAATTTAGGCAGCGGCGGAAGTACAACGGATTTTGTCATCACCGTTACGGCGGCAGACGGAACAAAGAGAGAATACACGATAGCCGTAACGAGGGGAGAATATAAAAGCGACAGTTCTGAAAATTCGGAAGCAAGTCAAAAACCGAACGACAATAATAATTCTCAGACCTCTGAAAACAGTTTAAACTCGGAAAATTCCGAAAACAGTAATATCGGTAATGATGAGAGTTCATTAGGCAGTGAAGCGAAGCTGTTAAGTGTTGTGCCGTCTGACGGAGAATTAAACGAGGATTTTTCACCCGACATATATTCTTATACCATGAGTGTGCCATACAGCGTGAAGTCATTAAGCTTTGACTGTACGGTAAGTGACGGTGCATCTTATAAAGTAAACCGCAAGAATTTAGGTAGCGGCGGAAGTACAACAGATTTCAAGATTACCGTGACAAGCGAGGACGGAAAGAGTAAAACAGAGTATGTCATATCCGTTACAAGGGGAGAATATGTCCGTTCGTCAGGAACGAAAAAATCAGGCTTTACGGGTACGAATGATGAAAATCAAGAATTGCCGCTTATCTTGTCGCTTGTGCCGTCAGAGGGAAAACTTAACGAGGAATTTTCTTCCGATGTAAATAAATATACGATGAATCTTCCTTACAATATTAAAAAGCTTGATT
>CAVBOS010000107.1:0-6942 GCA_963597005.1 Lachnospiraceae bacterium | reverse complement strand
AGAGTGCAGAGAAGGTAATTTCCGAAAGTGTTCAGGCTGAAGATGATTATGCGACAGATTATCAGTTTGAAGACATAAGTTCAGATTCAAATTTTACTGCAATATCAGAAGAAGAGCCTGTTCCAGAATCTGAGGTGCTTTCAGAAGTTACTGAGGATGAAGAAACTGATAGCATTGAAGAAGAAACCGAGACGAAACCCGCTTTGCCTGTAAATAATCACGTCAATAATAGCTTTAATAGTGCACTTAGAGAAGAAAAACAGGAGAGTGCGGTAGTTACGCCGATTGATCTTTCCGATGAGTCTCTCGACAACGCAAAGCAGGCGGCTGAGGAGTACATGGAAAAAAGGGAAGAGGCTGAGAAAGCAGAAATTGCAAGTAAAGCAGAAATGTCTCTTTACGATCAGCACAAGGATGATGAGAAAACCTATATTTTCCCGCCTGTTACACTTCTTAGGGAAACAGAAAAGCTTGACGCAAGCGTAGAAACAGAAGAGCTTCAGACAAACGGAAAGGTTCTTATAGATACCTTGGCAAGCTTTGGCGTTAAAGCTCAGATTGTGGATATCGCACGAGGACCGTCCGTTACACGCTATGAGATTAAGCCGGCGGCTGGCGTAAAGATAAGCAAAATTACCGGCCTTGCAGATGACTTGGCGTTAAATCTTGCGGCGGCGGGAATAAGAATTGAAGCACCGATTCCGGGTAAAGCGGCTGTCGGTATTGAGGTTCCTAATCTGAATAAATCTACTGTCGGAATGAAAGAGCTTATCGAATCAAATAAGTTCATTATGAACAAGGCTCCTTTGACTGTTGCGCTTGGCAAAGATATTGCGGGTGAGGTAGTTATTACTGACCTTGCAAAAATGCCGCATTTGCTCATTGCTGGTACGACAGGTTCAGGTAAATCGGTATGCATTAATTCACTCATTATCAGCCTTATATATAAGTCAAGCCCCGATGATGTTCGTTTTCTCATGGTTGACCCTAAGGTTGTTGAGCTCGGTGTCTATAACGGAATTCCACATTTGCTCGTTCCTGTTGTCACCGATCCGAGAAAAGCGGCTGGTGCGCTTAACTGGGCGGTTACGGAAATGCTCAACCGATACAAGACCTTTGCCGAGTTTAATGTCCGTGATATTAAGGGCTATAATGAGCTTGCAAAGATGAACAACTATGAGGATGACTTCGGTCAGCCAATGCTGAAAATGCCGCATATCGTTGTCATAATCGATGAGCTTGCCGACCTTATGATGGCGGCTCCGAATGAGGTTGAGGATTCCATCTGTCGTTTGGCTCAGATGGCTCGTGCCGCAGGTATGCATCTGGTTGTTGCCACTCAGCGTCCGACTGTCGATGTCGTTACTGGACTTATCAAAGCTAACATTCCAAGCCGAATTGCTTTTGCCGTTTCCTCTGCTATAGATTCAAGAACAATTCTCGATACTCAAGGTGCTGAAAAGCTTCTCGGTCGTGGCGATATGCTGTTCTCGCCTGTCGGCTCTCAAAAGCCAACCCGTGTTCAGGGATGCTTCGTTTCTGACGGCGAAATCGAAAAGGTTGTTGATTTTATTAAGCACGGCAGAAAGATAAGCTACGATGATGAAATTGCAGAGGCTATCGAACAGAATGCTGTTGCCGCTCAGGATAAACAGCAGAAAGGTAACAGCTCTGATGAAAGTCAGTCTGACAGCGGTGACGCATTGCTTGAGGAAGCACTTAAGATATGCGTTGAGGCAGGTCAGGCATCTACTTCATTGTTGCAGAGAAAACTGAGAATCGGCTATGCGAGAGCTGGAAGATATATTGATGAGCTCGAACAGCTCGGATATGTCGGCCCGTATCAAGGCTCTAAACCACGACAGGTGTTGCTTACGAAGAACCAGTGGCTTGAGAGAAATATGCAAAAAGACGGCTCTGTGCAAGCCCCTGCGTCAGATGGCGAAACAGTAGAAAATGGCGAAGTTCTTTAATATCTTAGCTAAAGCACTCAAGCTTATTTGTGCGGCGGTTTTTCTGTTCCTCGTTGTCTTTGGTGTTGGCAGAGAGTGCGAAAGGAAAATATTTGACAAAATTGTCGGTTCATCAAACGATAACGAAAGAATAGAGGTAACATTTATTGATGTTAATCAGGCTGATTGCGCATTGCTTTCTTTTTCGGATAAATGGGTGCTTATCGATAGCGGCGGATATATGAGTGGAAAATTGCTTGACCGTCATTTTCGAAAGCTTGGAATAGAATGTTTTGACGCAGTCTTTATAACGCATCCGGATGCCGATCATTACGGCGGCATGGTCTATTTAAAAGATAAATATAAAGTAAATAGTTTTTATCAGCCTGACATTGATTTATCTGAAGTAGGCGAAGATTACCTTGATATTGTTAATTCTCTTGAAGAAAATGGTGCAGAAGTCAATTATCTTGTAAGCGGAGATGAATTGAAAATTGACGGAGTTAGATTCTTTGTGCTCGGACCTGTTTATCTATCCGAAGAAACAAATGATATGTCTCTCGTAATGAAGGTAACTTGCGGCGGCTTTTCGTCACTTTTCTGCGGAGATATGTCCGAGGATGAAATTGACGATATTTTATCGGAACACAGCGGAGAGATAAAATCGGATTTGATTAAAATTGCTCATCACGGAAGTGCTACGGGAACAACCGAAGAACTTTTGGATGAGGTCTCTCCTAAGTATGCTGTAATATCGGTGGGTGAGAACACCTATAATCTGCCAAATTACAAGGTTACCGAGCTTTTGAGTCAATATGATCTTGAAGTTCTGACTACAAAGGATTGCGGCAATATCAAAATAAGCTATAATGGTAAATATGAAATTCAAACCGAAAGGAAAAAATAATTATGAGAAAGCTTGTTGTTGAAAAAACAGAAGGTACATACACGATTTGTGTAGACAAAGAAAAGAAGTACTTTGCTATTGAAACATCGGAGATTCCCGAGGCTGTTAAGGCAGGAGATAAGATTTCTATTACCGATGACGGTGTTATTACTGTAGAGAAGAAAAAATAAAGTCAAAATAAATAGTTGTTTTTCGCCGAGTTTTGCTCGGCGATTTCTTTTTGTGAACAATTTGTTAATTATTAAAATTTGACTTTGACTGACCTTGACAATTGGTCAAAGTCGAGTATAATAATAGTCAGTAAAAGACAAAGAGGTGATGAGATGAGAATAAGCGATTCAGTTGCAGATTATATATTAAAGCTACTGGAGGACGACGGAACTGCAGAGATAAAAAGGAATGAGCTTGCAAGCCTTATGGGCTGTGTTCCGAGTCAGATTAACTATGTAATAACATCAAGATTTACGCCCGAACAGGGATATATCATTGAGAGCCGTCGAGGCGGAAAAGGCTATATTCGAATTACTCAAAGGAGAATGACAAAAGCCGACAGGATAATGCATATAATCAATTCAGTCGGACAGGAGCTCGACGCCGCATCTTGCAGAGCAATGACAGTGAATATGCAGCAGTCGGGAGTGCTTGACGAAAGTACGGCAAAATTAATTTCTGCGGCAACCGCCGACAACACGCTTTCGGCAGTACCGAGAGAATTGAGAGACACGGTTCGATGTTCAATTTTCAAGAGCATGCTTCTTGTTGCGGAATAGGGAGAATTGATATGGTTTGTGACAGATGTAAAGTAAAAAATGCTACGACTCACATAAAAAGAGTTATAAACGGAAAATATGTCGAATACAATCTTTGCAGTGACTGTGCAAAGGAATTCGGAGTAAAAGGAATTTTCCCAATGTTTGACTTTAATGATTTGCTTTCGGGTATTTTAGAACCTGAAAAGGCAGTTATATCAAACAAGGTTTGCCCGTCGTGCGGCTCAAGTTTTGAGGAGATTTCAAAGCACGGTCAGGTTGGCTGTGCCGAATGCTACAAAACATTTTATGATAAGTTGATTCCGGTTATTCAAAGGATTCACGGAACAACGCATCATAAGGGCAAGAGTCCGCTTGAAAAGACAGTTGCACTTTCGGTAACGGAAGAATCCACAAGCAAGGCACTTGTAATTCAGCAGAAAAAGGAAGAGTTGTCTCTTGCAATTCAGGACCAGAGATTTGAAGAGGCGGCAAAGCTGCGTGACGAGATAAAGGAGCTTGAAGTCAATGAGTAAAATTTGGTATGAATCAAGCGGAAAAGACAGTGATGTTGTAATAAGCACAAGAATCCGTCTTGCAAGAAATTTAAATAACTATCCTTTTCCGATAAGGATGAATATCAAGACGAAAAACGAAGTTGTTGATTTGGTCTTTGACGCACTTAAGCACACAAGCGATACGGCACTAAGCCATTTGAGATTCTGCAGATTGGATGAAATCAGCCGTGACGAGCTTATTTCACTTGTGGATAACCGAGTAATCAGTCCTGAGATGATATCCTATGATATTCAGGGAAAAGCAGTAGTGTTTGACGAGAACTACAACATTTCTGTGATGATTAATGAAGAAGATCATATAAGAATACAGACTATAAGAGAGGGCGAGGCTTTAAAAGAAACATACGAGCTGGCAGACAAAATTGATAATCTGTTGTCGGAGCAGCTTGAGATTGCTTTTGACGAGCAGCTTGGATATTTGACGCAGTGCCCCACTAATCTGGGCACGGGAATGAGATGTTCTTTGATGCTTCATTTACCCGCACTTATGGAAACGGGTGAGATTACAAGAATCACGTCAAACCTTTCCAAGCTAGGCATTACCGTAAGGGGAAGCCACGGTGAAGGAAGCAAGGTTGAGGGAGCATATTTCCAGATATCAAATCAGATTTCACTGGGACTTAGCGAGAGCGAGGCAATAGCAAATTTGTCGGCACTTTCAGCTCAAATTATCGAAAAAGAGAGAAATTGCAGAAAAGGACTTTTGAACAATATTTCGTTCGAAGATAAGGTTTTCAGAGCTTTGGGCGCACTGAAGTTCTCAAGACAGCTTAGCTACGACGAATTTATTGATAAAATATCATACGTAAGGCTTGCTGTGGCTGAAGGTAAAATAAGCGGAATTGAGCTTAAGGATGTAGACTTCCTTATGTCTCATGTGAAGCTGTTTGATACCGACAGAGACACAAGTCTGACACTAAGAGCCGATATGGTCCGAAAGGGACTTGAAGCGGCAAAATAATTCAACAGCAAATTGAACCTAAAGGAGGTTTTGAATAATGTATGTATTTAACGGATTTACTGAAAAAGCAAACAAGGCGATGAATCTTGCCATTACATCGGCAGAGGATTTAGGTCACAATTACATCGGCACCGAGCATATATTGCTTGGATTGGTCAAGGAAGGAAACGGTACAGCAGCGAAAGTTCTTTCAGAGCTTGGCGCAAATGCTCAAAACCTCGAGAGCATTTTGAAAGAAAAAATCGGCACAGGACTGAGAAGCTCACTTTCAATCAATTCATTTACGCCGAGGTCGAAGAGAATTATCCAGCTTGCAAAGATTATTTCTGCTGAGCTTGGCAACCGTTATATCGGTACGGAGCATATTCTTCTTGCGATTGTTAAGGACGGTGACAGCTATGCCGTAAGGTTCTTAAAGCAGCTTGGAATAAGCGCAAATGCCATTGAAGAAAAAATAGCAAAGGAGTTCGGTGCAAGCCGTAGTTCTCAGAGCGAGAGCGGTTCTTACGGTTCTCAGGAAGAAGAAAGTCAGGGCTCTGCACTTGAAAAATACGGCAGAGATCTCACTAAGGAAGCCGCACAGGGTAAGATTGACCCGGTTATCGGCAGAAAAGAAGAGATTGACCGAGTGATCCAGATTCTTTCACGAAGAACCAAGAACAATCCTGTTCTTATCGGTGAACCCGGTGTAGGTAAAACAGCGGTTGCCGAAGGACTGGCACTTAAAATCAATGAAGGAAATGTTCCTGAACTTCTTAAAGACAAGAAACTTGTATCACTTGACCTTACGGGTATGATTGCGGGCGCGAAGTACAGAGGTGACTTTGAGGAGAGAATTAAGAGTGTTATTGATGAAGTTAAAAAAGACGGTAACATCATTCTCTTTATCGATGAGCTTCATACAATAGTTGGTGCAGGTTCTGCAGAGGGCTCTGCCGATGCCGCTAATATCCTAAAACCAAGTCTTGCTAAGGGTGAGTTCCAGGTTATCGGTGCTACAACAATCAATGAGTACAGAAAATACATCGAGAAGGATGCGGCGCTTGAAAGAAGATTCCAGCCCGTTACAGTCGGTGAGCCGAGTGAAGAGGAGACTATTCAGATTCTTCACGGCTTGAAGGACAGATATGAGGCGCACCATAAGGTTACAATTACCGATGAGGCAATTGAGAGTGCAGTTAAACTTTCATCGAGATATATTAACGATAGATTCTTGCCTGATAAGGCTATCGACTTGATTGATGAGGCTTGCTCGAGAGTTAAGCTCAGAACCTTTACCGCACCTGACGATCTCAAACAGCTTGAGGAAACTGTAAAGAAGACAGAAGCCGAGAAGCAGGCAGCTATCGACATTCAGGACTTTGAAGCAGCCGCTAAGCTCAGAGATAAGCAAAACGACTTGCAGAAAGAGCTTGATAAGCAAAAGGAAGCTTGGTCAGGTCAAAACGAGAGAAACAATTCCACAGTTGTTGCGGAGGATATTTCTCAGATAGTTTCTATGTGGACAGGTGTTCCTGTAGTACAGCTCAATGAAGAGGAAAGCGAGAGACTTCTCAAGCTTGAATCAATACTTCACGCACGTGTAATCGGTCAGGATGAGGCTGTTTCTGCCGTTTCAAAGGCAATAAGACGTGGCAGAGTCGGTCTTAAGGATAAAAACAGACCAATAGGTTCGTTCATCTTCTTAGGCCCGACCGGTGTAGGTAAAACAGAGCTTTGTAAGGCTTTGGCTGAGGCAATGTTCGGCGATGAGAAAGCTATGATACGTTTCGATATGTCGGAGTACATGGAGAAG
>CAVBOS010000106.1:0-6962 GCA_963597005.1 Lachnospiraceae bacterium | reverse complement strand
CTTCTTTTTTTGGCAACAACGAAACCGACTTTATATGAACAAGCCTTGATGCCATTTCAAGGAACTCACTGGCTATATCCATGTCTTTGCTTTGCATAAGTTCAATCTGTTCCATGTATTGCTCAAGCAATTCGGATATAGGAATATCATAAATATTTAACTTGTTTTTTGATATCAGAGTAAGCAAAAGGTCTAACGGACCTTCAAATACATCAATTTTATAAGAAAGTTGTTCCAAACTATCACCTTATATTAATCCAAAAAGGACGTACGGACGTTCGGCAATCCAGAGCATGGCATTGCATAGATAGTTTTCCGCTATATTGAGTGGCGTATTAAGCGAACCGGAAAGCAAGATAACAAAGAAAATCATAACTATTATATTCTGATATCTATAATAGGTGTACATTGCTTTATCACTTAAAAATGCAGCCACTATTCTTGAACCGTCAAGCGGTGGAATAGGTATAAAATTAAAGACTGCCAACGACACATTAACCGTAATATAAGAACTTAAAAAATAATAGAAGAAATATGTTATGACATTCGCATGATTTGAGAGTATGAAAATAACATAAGGGACAAAGATTATTGCACCAATCAAAGCAGCTAACAAGTTAGCTACAGGACCGGCTAATGCAACCAAAGCCATATCCCTTTTTGGGTTTTTAAAGTTTCTTGGGTTAACTTGAACAGGCTTTGCCCATCCAATGCCAAAAAGCAATAGCCACAAAGCACCCATAGGGTCTAAGCTTGCAAGTGGATTTAATGTAAGCCTTTTGTCCCATTTGGGTGTATCGTCTCCAAGCTTAACAGCAATTAGGCCGTGTGCACATTCATGGAGCGGCAGAATAACGATTGCGACAAAAAGGACTGAGATTATCTGAGCAACAATGGCAGTCAAGTCAACATGACCGCCTGAAAGCATAGTTCTTATTGCACTGAAGAGCATTGTAAGTCTCCTTAACTTGTATTTGAATTAAAGATAAGCCCATAAAATCTCTGATAGAGAAAATTAAGCCTAATCATTATCACACACTAATATTAAACAGGTATGAACAATCAATACGAAGCACTTATTTTGTATCGTACCTGGAAAGTATAATACAAATTGAAAAAAAACTCAATTACTTTCAAAAAATATCTTGCAATTTAATAAATAATCTGTTAAAATATCAACTGTTGTAAATTAGAGAGTTACCTTTAAGGAGGTGCAGCACTATGGCAAAATGCGAATTTTGCGGCAAGGACGTATCTTTCGGTATCAAGGTTTCCCATTCACACAGACGTTCTAACAGAACTTGGAAGCCAAATATCAGACGTGTTAAGGCAGTTGTAAACGGTACACCAAAGCATGTTTACGCCTGCACCCGTTGCTTACGTTCAGGTAAAGTTACTCGCGCAATCTGATTGCAGAAAAGTTCAGGAGCCTTTGAAAGGCTCCTTTTTTCTACCTGTTTTTAACCAAATGGTCTGTTCTTTGTGTAAACGCTGATGTTGTCGGCGTTTATTTTTTTATATGTAAAGCCATTTATAATCTTTCTCGCGGAAACAACAGCATCGTCGAAAAGTTCAAAGAAATCAGAAGAGTTTCCAGAATTTTCCCATTCAGCTTTACTCGTATTAGCAAAATCCTGCTCCATGTCTTCGAGAATAGGCCTTATATGGCAAGAAATTGTATGTGCCTTACCGGATTCTACTTTAGAAACCAATTGTTTCTTTAAGCCGGTTCTGTCATTAAGCAAAGCAAATACTTTTTTTGTATCCTCAAAAGCTTCCACCATTTGCTTTTCTGAAACCTTAATGTTTAAAACTTCATCTAGAACACTTACCCACAATCTTCCGATTTGGTTCAACGAAGCTATATCGCAAACAACTAATGACTTTAGGCTCATTTTTCCCGGCAAATCACCTGTCTCACTTCTAAGCATGATAGTATCCAATGCTGATTCTATCTCATTATGCAGAGTGTTTAGGTTCTCTTTCGGATTAGTTTTGAGCAGCATTTCAGACTTAGCGTTTATATAGGGATGTGCAATCGAATCTATGGTATAGTGGCACAAAAATCCGTAAAAATAGGAATAAAGCGTCTCGGTTTGGTGTTCTTTACAATAGTTATACATTGAAATAAGAACAGCGTTTGGATCAGCCTCATGAACTGCATTGCCCAGCTTTTCCAAACTTTCCCCTTTCATCCAGGGGAAATATCTGTGACAAAAAAGGAAATCGGGGCCTTGCGCTCCAAGGTAATAAGCCTTTTTGTTCGGGATTTTAACATCCAAATTCTTCAAAACCTTGTCAGCATGAAGATAATGTACAATTGCTGCGGGCATAACTAACTCCTATTCTCCGAAACACACAGGTTCGGAAAAGATTTTTTCATATCGTCCGGGAAATCAACACTTATAAACTTCTCATATCCTATAACAGGATTTTTTACCAATACTGTTTTACAGTGCAGTGCTTGTCTTGAAATAATCTCCAACGAGCCGCCATAGAGGTCATCTCCGCAAAGCGGATGGCCCAAATAATTCATGTGTACACGTATTTGATGAGTTCTGCCTGTGAAGAGCTTGAACTTTACAAGACTAAAATTAGCAGTTCTTTTCACAGTGCTAAAGGCAGTAATTGCAATTTCGCCGCACCGTCCAGCTACTCGTTTAATCCTGCTGTTCTCTTCCAGCTGAATTTTATTTGACACTATACCACAGTCACTTACTTCGCCTTCACAAACTGCGTAGTAAGCTTTTTCTATTTCGGTCGAGTTCATGATTAGAGGATCTTTCGCAACAACAATTACTCCAGTCGTATCCTTATCAAGACGATAAAACGGTCTGAACACCAAACTTTTTCCTAACTTGGCATAGTATCCGCATACGCTTGACAAGAGATTCTCCTTTACATCACCACATTTGTAAACAGTCATGTTTGCGGGTTTATTTACATATAGATAATAATCGTCCTCATAAACAATATCAGGTTCAATTTCTGAAAAATCATAACATTTATCTTCGTCTGTAAAGCTGATGGAAAGTATATCCTCTTTACACAGCTTATCAACAACAATCGCATGCTTGGAATTTAGAAGAATGCCGTCATCCATAGCTTTAAGCTTTTTTATTTTTCTGGAAGAGATTTGAAGCACCTTGCGAAGGTAATCTTTGATTAAAAAGCCGTCGTATTCAGCTGTAATTTTGGATTCTATACTGCTCATTTGTTTCTGTTCGCTAGGCTTAAAGCGAAAGATTTCAGTTCAGAGGTCTTATCGTTGTCAAATATTTCAAGAGCTGTTATCGCGCTGTTTGTAAATGACTCAACCAATTCCTGCGCCTTTTCGAGGCCATATAGCGTAACATAGTTTTTTCTGTTGTTGGCAGTATCAACACCAACATTTTTACCCATTACATCCGCATCGCCAATAACATCAAGAATATCGTCTCGAATTTGGAAAGCTAAACCGATGCCCATGGAGAAATTTTCTGCAGCTTCTATTTTCTCAGAACTTCCACCCGCAGCTATTACACCCATAACAGAAGCAGCCATTATCAAGCAAACAGTCTTTCCAATAACCATATCGTCCAATTCTTCCAAAGTAATGTCATGACCTTCGGAAGCTAAATCAATGCACTGACCGCCAATCATTCCGTCTGCACCGGAACGTTTTGCCAAATAAGCTGCACAATTGAGTGCTTTTTCTGCACCGAGAACGTCAACGCAGTTTTGACTCAAAAGCAATTCAAATGCCCTTGTTAATAAACCGTCTCCGGCAAGCAGAGCTACATCTTCTCCGTAAACCTTATGGTTAGACGGTCTACCTCTTCTCATATCATCATTATCCATACATGGAAGGTCATCATGAATAAGTGAATAGGTATGAATCATTTCTACAGCGGCCGCCGGAAACACATAACCGTCATCTGTTCCGCCACAGACTTTATAGAATAGTTCTGTCAATAAAGGACGTACTCTTTTTCCTGCACCGAAAATGCTGTACGACATAGCATCATATATGTTTTGAGCATACTGTGAACCGCTGTTTTTCAGCGCTGTTTTTAATAAATCTTCAATAATCTCACTCATTTTCTGATTCTCCGTTAGGTAGTGGCACGACTTTGATTTTCTGTTCTGCTTCTTCAAGCATCTTATAGCAAGATGCAGTAAGTTTAGCACCTTCTTCATAAAGCTTCACAGCTTCATCAAGAGAATTTGTGCCATCTTCCAATAATGAAATAATTTCTTTGATACGTTCTATTGATTTCTCAAAGTTTAATTTTTTTGCAGCCATATTATTCCTCGTTTAAGGAAATATTTGTCACCTTGGCAACAATATTTCCGTCGTTCATCCTAATATCAATATTATCATCAACATCAAGTTTTTTTGCACTTGTGATAAATTCAGCATCTTTGGTGACGATACTGTAGCCTCTTAAAAGAGCATTAAGCGGATTAAGTGCATCGAGCTTCGCATATAACTCTGAAAGAGAATTTATTTCCTTTTCTTTTCGTGAATGAATTAAATGCTCCATTTCTGCAGAAAGTCTTTCAAGTTCACGCTTTTGATTTGACCATATCGACTCAGGTGATTTTAATGTTGTGTTCATACTCAGCAAATCAAGCTGCTGATATTTTGAGTTGATAATATATTCCGTTCTTTTGCGAATAAACTCAAGCGTTGAAATCAAAGAAGAATACACATCATTAATATCAGGTGTTGCAAGCTCTGCGGCGGCACTTGGTGTTGGTGCTCTTAAATCCGACACGAAATCGCAGATTGTAAAATCAGTTTCGTGTCCGACAGCGGATATCACCGGAATTTCAGAAGCATAAATCGTTCTTGCGAGCTTTTCGCTGTTAAAAGCCCACAAATCTTCTATAGAGCCTCCACCACGGCCTATGATAATCACATCGATATCAGGTAATGTGTTCGCTAGTTTGACTGCCCTACAAAGCTGATTCTCAGCATATTCGCCCTGTACAGTACATGGAATTAACAAAATTTCCGCAATCGGCCAACGTCTTCCCAATATATTTTCTATATCGCGAACCGCTGCCCCTGTTTCTGAAGTTATTACAGCAATTCTTCGAGGATACTGCGGAAGACTCCTTGATTTATCAAACAGTCCTTCTTTTGATAATTTTTCCTTTAGCTGCTCGTATGCAATGTGAAGTGCTCCAACTCCGTCAGGTTGCATACTTTTTACAATGACTTGGTATTGCCCGCTTGGCTCATAAACGGTAATTCTTCCCGAAACAATAACTTTCATTCCGTCATGGGGCTTAAATTTCAGCCTTTTGGCAGAATCGGAAAACATAACCGCTTTCAAAACGCTTTTGGAATCCTTAAGCGAAAAATAAAGGTGTCCTGTGCGATAGTGGTCTGTAAAATTCGATATCTCACCTGTTATGAGAATATTATTCAGAATTTTGTCACCGTCAATTATGGAATGTATATATGTGTTAACTTGAGAGATTGTTAAAATACTATTCATTGTTTATTTTGGTTTTCAAGCATAGCAAGTACAGCCACGCCAAAAGCATTATCGGCAGAAAAAGCAGGCTCAGCAAAAACAGCATTAAATTTTTCCTGCATTCTCGCTTTCAAAAGAGAGTTGGAAGAAACACCACCGCTGAAAACAAGAGGTAAATCGCCATATTCCTTTTTCAGTGCCTTCACTGACATCTCAATTGTAGCAGAGATATATTCCAAACAGTATCTTGAAACATACTCCTTTGATTTTCCTTGAGAAATCAGGTTTTCGCATTTATTTTGCAGTCCCGAAAGATTGAAATCAGCTCCATTTAAGGACGGCTTGAGTTTTTCCTTGAAATCTACGTTTTTAGCTGCGATGTCAATATATTTTCCTGCCGGAAAAGGAAAACCTAATTTAACACCTATCCTGTCTATAGCTTGTCCTGCCTTTAAATCAAGAGAAGTACAAACAAGTTGTGCATCGGGAAGCCCTTTTTCATCAGGTTTAACAAGTAAGCCTTCGCTAGTTCCGCCTGAAAGGTGGTACGCTAAAAAAGGACTGCTCAATAGTTCCAGCTTGTTCGCAGAATACAGAGCAGCCGCAATATGACCCTGTTGATGGGAAAAATGATAACACGGTATACCAAGCGTATCAGCTAACGTTTCGGCTAACATTTTGCCGACCAAAAAGCAAGGCATATATGAGCCTTCTACCGACCTGGGTGAAACAGAAACTCCTATAGCAATTAAATCCTTTAGTGAAACGCCTTGCGGAAGTTTGGCAACAGCATTTTCAAAAACTTCATTTAATTGTCTGACATGGTGAAAAACAGCATCGCTCTGTCGAAGACCTATCTCTCCGTCTTTAACCGGAAGAAGCTTCTTAGAATTTATTTCTGTGTTATCGCCGAAAACTGCAACAGAAGTAGTGTAATTGCTGGTGTCTATACCTAAATACAAATTACTCTCCGTCCTTCTTGCAAACAACATCCGATTTTGAGATTGTTCCGAGAACGCCGTTAATATATGAAGAGTCTCCCTCATCGCCATACTTCTTTGCAAGTTCAACTGCTTCATTTATAGTTATTCCGACAGGGATATCAGTTTCGAACATTAATTCATAAACAGCAAGTCTCAGTACGGAGAGACTTACCTTCGAAAGTCTCTTAATACTCCAACCCCTTATGTTGTTTGAAATAACTTCATCAAGTTTGTCAATGTTATCAACTACACCCTGAGCAAGCTTTCTGCCAAATAAATCCAGCGTGATTTCTCTTGAATCAAGAGCGTTATCGATTATTTCATCGAGTTCTGCACCTGTAACAGAATTCTCAAATATAAGTACAAATGCAGTTTCTCTTTGTTCTCTTCTTTTTGATTTAGCCATGGTTAATTCCTTAATCTTTTATATTTATAATTTTACATAGATATTAACACATAATTTGATTTTTTACAATATTTCTTTAGCTATGAATTATTAAATGCTTAAGGC
>CAVBOS010000105.1:0-6965 GCA_963597005.1 Lachnospiraceae bacterium | reverse complement strand
TTCGCCCCGAGGGATTTATACTTGATGAAAAAGGTACAATGCACTGCAAAATGAGTGCGGTTGAGGTTATGGGCAGAGACACAAGCGTAGTTTCTTCACATAAAGCGGCGATTTCAACAAGTGTTCGCTCGATAATCCCGTCGGAAAGTAAGGTTGATTCCGCCAAAGAAGATGTTTGCTTCTCGCTCAAGCCGTTTAAGACATATCTTTTTGATAAAACAAGCGAAAATAGGATAAGCTGTGCGCTTTCCGAGGTAAAATGATGAAAAAAAGCAATCTTAAAGCCTGGCTCTATCTTTTGCCTGCAATTCTTTTCCTTGGCTTTTTCATGGTTTATCCATTGATAGATGTTCTTGTTTATTCGGTCGAGGAGGGATATAATTCCGCTTCGCAGAGCTTTTTCGGTTACGGACTTTATAATTACAGCTATGTTTTGCATGACACCTATTTTTTACAAGCGGTCAAAAATACATTTATTCTCGTTATAATAACCGTTCCGCTTTCCACGCTGTTTGCGCTTCTGATCTCACTTGCGCTTAACAGTATAACTAAGCTCAAAAATCTTTTTCAAACCATATATTTTCTGCCATATGTAACCAACACACTTGCTGTCGGACTGGTTTTCATGATTCTTTTCAAGAAAACTGCATATTCGGACGGCATGGTGAATTTGCTTATCAACGCATTCGGTGGTCAATCTGTTGATTTTATCGATGGTCCTTACTGGGCAAAGATGTTCGTCATGTGCTTTTATACGATATGGGTGGTTCTTCCATTCAAGATTCTAATTTTGACAAGTGCGCTTGCTTCTGTAAATGAAGAATATTACAAAGCGGCAAGAGTTGACGGAGCGTCTTCATGGACTATTTTCAGAAAAATTACGCTTCCTATGATAAGTCCTATGATTTTCTACTTGGTTATTACGGGATTCATCGGAGCATTCAAGGCATACAGTGATGAGGTTGCACTTTTCGGAACAGACCTCAATGCGGCTGGTATGAACACCATTGTCGGTTATGTCTACGATATGCTCTACGGAAACAGCGGCGGCTATCCGTCTTATGCTTCGGCGGCGGCACTTATTCTTTTCGCAATCGTTTTGACAATTACCTGTATCAATCTGCTTGTAAGCAGAAAGAAAGTGCATTATTGAGGTGAAGACTATGACTGATTTAAGCGAATACAGAGCAAAAGAGCTTCACGCCAAAAAGCGCAGAAAGGTATTTAAAGTAATAACATATATTTTTCTGGCAGTTTGGGCGGTTGCGGTTCTCTTTCCGTTCTACTGGATGATACTCACCTCGATAAAAAGCTACAGCTCCTACAATGCAGAGTATGTTCCACAATTCTACACGACAAATCCTACTTATCAAAACTATGTGGACGCTTTCACAAGTGTTCCGCTTGCGAGATATTTCTCGAATACCGTTATATTCACCGTGATTACTACAGTTGTGATGCTTGTGGTAACGGTTCTTGCGGCATTTGCTTTTTCAAGACTTGAATTTAAAGGGAAAAATCTTGTATTTACGATTTTTCTTTCGCTTATGATGATTCCTAACGAGCTTGTTGTTATCACGAATTACCAGACGATAACAAATCTTGGCTTGAGAAACACATTTACGGGATTGATTTTACCGTCAGTAACATCAGTATTTTATATTTACTTATTAAAAGAAAACTTCGAGCAAATTCCCGATGAGCTTTACAAGGCGGCAAAGGTGGACGGCACCTCCGATTTCAAGTACCTGACAAGAGTTATGATTCCTATTTGTAAACCGACTATCATCACGGTGCTTATATTAAAGGTAATTGAATGCTGGAATTCCTATGTGTGGCCGAGACTTATCACGGATAACTCCATGTATTTCCTTGTTTCAAACGGTATTCAGGAAATCCGCGAAAACGGTTTCGGGCGAGAGAATGTGCCTGCAATGATGGCGGCTGTTGTCGTAATTAGTGTTCCGCTTATCGTGCTGTTCCTCATTTTCCACAAGAAAATTATGGAAGGTGTTTCGAGAGGAGGCACAAAGGGATGAGAAAAAGATTTAAAGCACTGCTTTTGGTGTGCGTTTTGCTATTTACGTCATTTAATTTTACTGCTTGCCACGGCTCTAAAGGTCAGAGTGCTTTTATTGTTCCCAAGGAATTTGACGAAAGCAAAAGCTATGAGATTTCCTTCTGGGCAAAGAATGATACCAACAAAAATCAGACTGATATTTACAACAAGGCGATAGAGGACTTCGAGAAGCTCTATCCCAATATAAAGGTTAATCTAAAGCTTTATACGGATTACAGCAAGATTTATAACGATGTTATCACTAATATCGCAACCGATACCACGCCGAATGTTTGCATAACCTATCCGGATCACATTGCGACATATCTTACGGGAGATAACGTTGTTGTTCCGCTTGATGATCTGCTTACCGATGAAAAGTACGGCTTGGGCGGCACAGAAGTGAAATTTGATTCTCCTACTAAAGATGAGATTATTCCTGAGTTTTTGGATGAATGCTATATCGGTGAAACCTGTTACGCTTTGCCGTATATGCGCTCTACCGAGGCTCTTTACATCAACAAGACCTATGTTGAAAAGCTTGGCTATGAGGTTCCCGATGTGCTCACATGGGACTTCATCTGGGAGGTGTCTGAGGCGGCTATGAAACAGGATGCCGACGGAAATTATCTTGTTAACGGACAAAAGGTTCTGATTCCGTTCATCTACAAATCAACCGACAACATGATGATTTCCATGCTCAAACAGCTTGACGCAGGGTATTCCGATTCGAACGGCAATGTTTTGATTTTTAATGATACAACTGAAGAAATTCTTGAGACCGTTGCCGAACACGCAAAGACAGGAGCTTTCTCTACATTCAAAATCTCAAGCTATCCGGCGAATTTCCTGAACGCAGGTCAGTGTATTTTTGCGATTGACTCCACAGCGGGCTCAACATGGATGGGCTCTGAAGCACCGCTTTCCGATATCGCCGAAGATTCCAAGGTCGACTTCGAGACAGTTGTGAGACCTATTCCGCAATATGATACTGAAAATTCAAAGATGATTTCGCAGGGCCCGTCAGTCTGTGTGTTCAACAAGAGCGACAGCGGCGAGGTGCTTGCTTCGTGGCTGTTTACCCAGTATCTGCTTACAAACGATGTTCAGATTCCGTATGCAGAGACAGAAGGCTATGTGCCTGTTACTTCAAAGGCACAGAATAGTGATGAGTATCAGGGCTATCTTGATAAAGCGGGAGAAGACAGCACGACTCACTATCAGGTAAAGATAGATGCGACAAAGCTTCTTCTTGATAACATAGAAAACACTTTTGTCACACCTGTATTTAACGGTTCGGCTTCACTCAGAAGTGCGGCGGGGGAGCTTATCGAGAATGTGACAAAATCCGTAAGGCGAAAACAAACTGTTGATGATGCATTCATACAGAATTTGTATTCAGATGTCAGCTCGCTTTACAGACTTGACCAGATTAGTGCCGTGAGCACCGCAGGAAAAGCAGATCTTGGCCCGCTTCCCGTTACGGCTGTTGCACTTTTGTCAGCACTTGGAATAACATGGGTTTTGATAATTCTGTACCTCATAATCGGAAAAGTAAGAAAAAAGAAAAACTGAATTTAGCGGCGGTCGCATCAGACCGCCGTTTTCGTTATAGCTGAATGGTTTTTGTGAAGATTTATTGTTCTAATTGCTGAATTTTAATAAATTTTAAAATAAGGCTTGATTTAAGGCTTGTTTTTGTGATATATTTACACTAACTTAATATGGTTTTTATTGGAAACGCACAATCCTCCGGGATGATAACGAACAACACATCAATTAAAAATTCGTTATCATATTAGGAGGGTATTTTTATGCCAAAAACAAAATTTCAGGACGTCGTATTCACAGCTATTATGGCAACAATCATGGTTTACGGAATGGTTGTTTATAATGTTGCACTTAACACAGGCAGTGTCAGCGGAGTAACCTTCTTGGCGGCACTTCACGAGCTTCCAATCATGGCTCCTATTGCTTTTATTCTTGAGTTTTTCGTTGTCGGTAAAATTGCAAGAATGCTTGCTTTCTCTGTTATGAGACCGACAGACAGACCTCAGTTCATCACATATGCGATTTCTATTTGCATCTGCTGCATCATGTGTCCGACAATGAGCCTTATCGCTACATTCCTCTTCAAGACACCTTCTTTCGGTACTTGGATTCAGACTTGGGCAATGAACTTCCCGATGGCTATTTGTTATCAGATGTTCTACTGCGGCCCGCTTGTCAGACTTATCTTCAGACTCATCTTCGAGAGAAAAGGTAAGGGCGAGAGCAAAGCTGAGAATAAGTGATTTTTAATCAGAGCACATAGGGTGAAACCTGTGTGCTTTTTTGTTTTGCATACAAAAATATACTAAAAATTGTGAAAGTGCTAACAAAGATTTGCAAATATTAACCTTGATTTTTATTTTCAATGTTTTATAATATGATATGGCTAAATAGCCAAATAAATCTATTTTTGGAGAAAAGAAAAATGAAAAGATTTTTAGCAGTTCTGACAGTACTTTCTCTCGCATTCGCTATGACAGCTTGCTCAAGCAGTGATTCTTCTTCAAGCACAGCATCAAGCGAGGCTTCCACAGAGAGCAGCGAGGCAGTTTCTTCTGAGGCTACTTCCGATGCTGAGAGCAGCGAGGCAAGTGATGTAGCAGTTATGACATATGATGAGTATGTTGCAGCTGAGCTCGACACAGAGGTTTGCGTTGAGACTTATGTTCAGGCAAAGCAGTCCTGGTGGGAGGACAAAGCTACTGTTTACACACAGGATGAGAACGGTGCTTACTTCCTTTACAACATGGCTTGCTCTGAGGAAGACTATGACAAGCTCACAGTCGGCACAAAGATTCGTGTAACAGGCTACAAGTCTGAGTGGTCAGGCGAGGTTGAAATCACAGACGCTACATTCGAGATCATTGACGGTAACTATGTTGCTGAGCCTGTTGATGTAACAGACCTTCTCGGCACAGATGACCTTATCAATCATCAGAACCAGCTCGTTTCTTTCACAGGAATGACTGTTGAGGCTGCTGACGATAACGGTGCTGCTTACCTCTACAACTATGACGGTTCCGGTACAGACGGTGACGACCTTTACTTCAAGGTTTCCAAGGACGGCGAGACATACACATTCACAGTTGAGTCTTACCTCTGCGACAACACAACAGACGTTTACAAGGCTGTTAAGGAGCTCAAGGTTGGCGATACTGTTGACATGGAAGGCTTCCTTTACTGGTATGACGGTGTAAACCCACACATCACTTCCGTTACAGTTAAATAATCATTCGCAAAAATCAAAAGCGAGGAAGTTAATTGCTTCCCCGCTTTTTCTTTATCTTAAAGCATCTTTCATGGATTTTACGTATTCACCGACATATTTTGGCGAATCCTTGCCGTATTTTTCGATAATTTTTATGATAGCTGAACCGACTATGGCACCGTCCGATATATCAGCCATTTTCTTTGCCTGTTCGGGTGTTGAAATTCCGAAGCCAATTGCACACGGTACGCTTGAATACTCTCTAACTACCTTTACGATAGATTCGAGATCTGTTTTAATTTCAGTTCTTGTGCCTGTTACGCCGAGACTTGATACGATATAGATGAATCCCTCGGCTTCTTTTGCTATCATTGCTATTCTGTTTTCGGATGTTGGAGCTATTAATGAAATGAGGTCAACACCGTATTGGTGACAGATGGGGGAGAACTCCTCCTTTTCTTCATACGGTAAATCGGGAAGGATGAGCCCGTCAATTCCGATTTCCTTGCATGTGCCGATAAACTTCTCCGCACCGTAGGAAAACACTACATTTGCATAGGTCATAAATACCATAGGAATTTTGACATCCTCGCGTATTTTCCTTACGAAATCGAATATTTTGTCTGTTGTAACTCCGCCGCTCAGTGCTCGAATGTTTGCTCCTTGAATTACAGGCCCTTCAGCTGTTGGGTCTGAAAAAGGAATTCCAAGTTCAATTAAATCAGCTCCGTTAGCGGCAGCCTCTTTGACAACCGCCGCTGTGGTCTCCAAGTCGGGATCTCCGCAGGTGATGAATGCGATAAAAGCCTTTTGGTTTTCGAACGCTTTATATATATTACTCATAGATATCTTCTCCTCTGTAACGTGCGATAGCGGCACAGTCTTTATCTCCTCGTCCTGAAATTGTGATAACGATTATTTTATCCTTATCCATGGTGGGGGCTAATTTTTTTGCGTAAGCTACGGCATGGGCTGATTCGATAGCTGGAATAATGCCCTCCGTTTTAGCAAGGTACTCGAAAGCGTCCACTGCCTCGTCATCCGTAATCGGGACATACTGAGCTCTGCCACTGTCGTGCAAATAAGCGTGCTCAGGGCCTACACCGGGGTAGTCAAGTCCAGCGGAAATTGAGTAAACCGGGGCAATTTGACCATACTTATCCTGGCAGAAATAGGATTTCATTCCGTGGAAAATTCCGAGTCTGCCCGTTGCGATTGTTGCGGCTGTTTCAAATGTATCAATTCCTCTGCCTGCTGCTTCACAGCCGATAAGCGCAACGTCTTTATCCTCGATGAAATTGTAGAATGTTCCTATAGCGTTAGAGCCGCCGCCAACACATGCGATAACTGCATCGGGAAGTCTGCCTTCTTTTTCAAGAATTTGCTCCTTTATTTCTTTTGAAATAATAGCCTGAAAATCACGTACAATCGTTGGGAACGGGTGAGGGCCCATAACAGAACCCAAGCAGTAGTGAGTGTCGCTGATTCTTGAAGTCCACTCTCTCATTGCTTCGGAAACGGCGTCTTTGAGTGTTGCTGTGCCCGTTTTAACGGGAACAACCTCTGCGCCCAAAAGCTTCATTCGATAGACATTAAGTGCCTGACGGATTGTGTCCTCTTCTCCCATGAAAACAACACATTCCATAC
>CAVBOS010000104.1:0-6979 GCA_963597005.1 Lachnospiraceae bacterium | reverse complement strand
CGTCATAGCGTTGACATCGATATTTTTAAGCTTTGCGATAACCGCATTGTCGGGGTCTTTCTACGACTTCGCCCGCCGCAATAAGCTCTGCCACATGTTTATCAAGAACATTAATTTTCGGCACAGGAAACACCTGCCTTTCTCAGTTTGTTATTGTTGTATTTATTTAAGCATGCTTGTTATTTCAAACAAAACATTCATGCACTGCATCGGCGTCATAGCGTTGACATCGATATTTTTAAGCTTTGCGATAACCGCATTGTCGGGGGTATCCATGGTTAGCTGCATAGGCTCTTCTTCCCTTGCCTTTTTCGGTGCGGACTTTTGTCCCTCACCGCTTTCAAGGCTTTTGAGCACCTGCTTTGCACGGTTCAGCACCTTATCGGGCACGCCCGCAAGCTTTGCCACCTGAATACCAAAGGAATCATCCGCTCCACCGGGGATAATCTTTCTCAGGAACGTTATATCATCGCCGTGCTTTTTTACGGCAATGTTATAATTCTTGACACCGGGCAAAATATCCTCAAGCTCCGTCAGCTCATGATAATGAGTCGCAAAAAGAGTCTTTGCGCCCAAGTTTTTCTTATCGTGAATGTACTCGATTACCGCCCTCGCAATGCTCATTCCGTCATATGTTGACGTGCCTCGTCCGATTTCATCAAGAATGATAAGGCTGTCCTTCGTGGCGTTTTCGAGAATTTCCGCAACCTCGCTCATTTCGAGCATGAATGTAGACTGTCCGGCCGACAAATCGTCACTCGCACCGACTCTCGTGAACACAGCGTCCACAATGCCGATTTCTGCGGATTTAGCAGGCACGAACGAGCCTATCTGAGCCATTATGACAATCAAAGCCACCTGTCGCATATATGTCGATTTACCAGCCATATTGGGACCCGTGATGATTGCCATGCGGTTGTGGTTTTCGTCAAGCTCCGTGTCGTTCGGCACGAACTGAGCGTTTTTCATGAGTGCCTCGACAACGGGATGTCTGCCGTCCTTAATCGATATTCTGCCGCTAAGATTTACATTCGGTCTTGTGTAGCTGTATTTTACTGCAACGGACGCAAACGACGAAAGAACATCAAGCTCGGCAATAGCCTTAGCTGTCTCCTGAATTCTCTTGAGCTCGTCTGCAATCGCTTTTCTAATCTGCTCGAAAAGCTGACCCTCTATGACAAGACTTCTCTCTCTTGCACCGACTATGCGGTTTTCGAGATTTTTTAGCTCCTCTGTTATGTATCTCTCGGCATTGGTGAGAGTCTGCTTTCTGATGTAGCCCTCGGGCACCATGCTTTTGTAGGAATTTGTTACCTCTATAAAGTAACCGAAAACCTTGTTATAGCCTACCTTAAGCTTTGGAATACCCGTTGCTTCCTTTTCTCTTGCCTCAATCTCGGCAATGAGAGTTTTTCCGCCGTTCATATCGTCACGCACGCTGTCAAGCTCAGCGGAAAATCCCTTGCGGATGATTCCTCCCTCACGAACGGAGAAAGGCGGCTCGTCCACTATCGAGGAGTCGATAAGCTCTTTTATATCCTCTGCGGCGTCTATTCTTGCGTTAATTTTCTTTAAAAGCGTGGCATTTAAACCGCCCAGAACATTTTTGAGTTCGGGAAGCTTTGAAAGAGCCATACAAAGTGACCTCAAATCTCTGCCGTTAGCCGAACCATAAACGATTCTCGTCATAATTCTCTCGAGGTCGAAAATTCCCGTCAACTGCTCGATTATCGAGTCGGCTTTCTCTCTGTCACCGACAAGCTCTTCCACGGCATTTTGGCGCAGAATGATTCTTGCGGGACTCATAAGCGGCTGCTCAATCCACGAACGGATGAGTCTCTTGCCCATTGCGGTTTTGGTCTGGTCGAGAACCCACAAAAGCGAGCCTCTTCGCTCCTTGTTGCGCATGGTTTCGAGAAGCTCGAGATTTCGCCTTGCGTTCATGTCAAGACGCATCGTCTTGTCCTCGGAGTAAAGCTCGATATTGTTTATTCTCTCGAGACCGCTAATCTGAGTGCGGCTCAAATACCTTATCAAGCCACCCACAGACAACACAATTACGGAGCTGTCCGATAAAGAAAGCCCCGTGAATTTGTCGAGTCCGAATTGCTTTATGAAAACACGGTCGGAGGACTCATAGTCCTTTTCGTCAAGACATTCAAGAGAAGCTGAAAGCTTCTCCTTGATGAAATCGGCGACCTTATTAAATGAAAGCACCTCGGAATTTATAAGTATCTCTCTCGGCGTAAATTTTGACAGTTCTCCTATGATGTGAGAAGAAATCTGCTCGGGATCACTGTCAGAAAATTCCGTTGCCGACATTTCGCCCGTCGAGACATCGGCAAAGCAAATTCCCGTGCTCTCTGAGCTTCTGTAGATACTGCAGATATAGTTGTTTCTTGATTCATCCAGCATACTGCCCTCTATGACAGTACCCGGAGTGATAACTCTTATGACCTCTCGCTTTACTATTCCCTTTGCGAGGGACGGGTCTTCCATCTGCTCGCAAATGGCTACCTTATAGCCCTTTTCGACAAGCCTTGCGATGTAGCTCTCTGCGGAATGAAACGGCACGCCGCACATGGGTGCTCTCTCCTCCTGACCGCAGTCTCTGCCAGTCAGAGTGAGCTCCAGTTCCCTTGAAGCCGTCTTGGCGTCATCGAAAAACATCTCGTAGAAATCGCCGAGTCTGAAAAACAGCAGAGTATTGGGGTATTTCTTCTTAACCTCGAAATACTGCTGCATCATTGGTGAGAAATCAGCCATTTTCTCTCCTATTCAAGCCGTTATCAGTGGCAGCCGCCGCAGGATGAGCAGTTACCGCCGCAGCTTGCGGCAGCATTGTAGTCAGCTGTCTCAGGGTCTGCACCCTCAGCGCACATACCGATGATTCCCGTTACTCTCTGAACGAAGTTATCAAGCTCTGTCTTAGCCTCGTTGTATGCTGTCATGTTGGGATTGCCCATAATGCCCGCATAAATCTCACGAAGCTCCTCGTTCATCTTTGCGATTTTCTCCTCGTCACGGTCTTCCTTCTGAGCCTCGTTGTTAATTGAAAGTCTCTTGAGGTTGAAGTCACCGATAGCGTCCTGAAGCGACTTATCGTTGTCGGCAACTCTTGTTACCTCCTGAAGCTTAATATATCTCTCGTCTTCCTGAATTGCCTTTCCCAAGGCTCTTGCTGCTTCGATAATATCCATTGTAGTTTCTCCTATTGATATATTTTATATGTTATTTTGTGTATTACTCGGAGACTAATTCTCCCTTTAAAATCCAGTTTCTTGCCTCGGTCACTTTAACTACGGCAAATTCACCGATTAAACTGTCGTCGCCGGGGAACTCGACGATAATGCTTGAGCCCGTTCTTCCCGAAAGAAGTCCCGTCTTGGGGTTCTTCTCCTCGACAAGAACTCTCTCGACCGCACCGACCATTGAAGCACATCTCTCAGCGGCTATTTTCTCCTGAGTTTTGAGAAGCTCAGAGAACCATCTTGATTTCTCCTCTGCAGGAATCGGATCTTCCATTTTCTCTGCTCTTGTGCCCTTCCTCGGTGAGAAAATAAACGTGAACAGTGAAGTGAATTTAACTTCCTCGATTAAGCTTAATGTATCCTTAAATTCCTCATAGGTTTCGCCCGGGAAGCCGACAATTATATCAGATGTAAGAGATAAATCAGGCATAAGGCTCTTTGCGTAATTAATAAGCTCAAGATACTTCTCTCTGTCGTAGTGACGGTTCATAGCCTTGAGCACTCTGTCATTGCCGCACTGGCACGGAAGATGAACATAATGCGGAATATGGCGGCTGTTTGCTATGACCTCGAAAAGCTCGTGAGAAGCGTCCTTTGGGTGAGATGTCATAAATCTAATGCGGTAGTCACCGTCAATCGCATCAAGTCTTCTTAAAAGCTCTGCAAAATTGATGTCCTCCTCGAGTCCCTTTCCGTAGGAATTGACATTCTGGCCGAGAAGCGTGATTTCTTTGTATCCCTCGTCGACAAGCTGCTTGAACTCTTTGATGATATCCTCGCTGCGGCGGCTCTTCTCTCTGCCTCGTACATACGGAACAACGCAGTATGTGCAGAAATTATCACAGCCGTACATAATGGTTACCCACGCTCTGCTTTTTCCGTCTCTTCTTATCGGAATATCCTCGACAATCTCCTTTGACTCGTGTCCTCTGACGAAAACTCGCTTGGACTCAGAGACGCAGGTATACATCATCTCAGGAAGCTTATGAATGACGTGAGTTCCGAAAACGATATTGACAAACGGGAAGCTCTTCTTGATTCTCTCTGCGACATGCTCCTGCTCCATCATGCAGCCGCAAACGGCTATGAGAACGGACGGGTGCTTTCTCTTTATATTTTTGAGTGCTCCGACATTGCCGAAAACTCTGTCCTCGGCGTGCTCTCTTACGGCACAGGTGTTGAAGATGATAAAATCAGCCTCTTCCTCGTGCTCGGTGAACTCAAAGCCCATCTCGGCAAGCATGCCCTTTATTTTTTCGCCGTCAGCGACATTCTGCTGACAGCCGTAGGTTCTGACAAAAGCCTTCGGTGTGCCCGTAAGGGAACGAACCTTCATAATTTCTGCCATATCGGCGGTATAGAGGCGCTGCTTCTGAAGCTCCGCCTGAATATCTGTATGTTCCAAAGTATTCTCCTCTTGTTTTTTAATTTACTTCGAACTGATATTGTATCATACAATCGCAGTATTATCAAGAAAACTGCAATCTTTTAATTACTCTCAGTTGCCCTCGCCCATTACGTCCCACGGTGTTATCATCGCAAGAAGCGGCTCGTCCTCGTTTCCGTTTCTCGTTATGAAAATCACGGAAACACGGTTGTTTTTTCCCCTGACAACCTCGAAAATGTCCCTTGCGTCATAAAGCGACAGCGTTTTGTCCGCAAAGGCATAGTTGTCGGCATGGGCATTAATCGGAAGCAATGCTCTCAATTCCTTTAGTGTGGTGTTTCTCGTAATAGGTCTTGAATAATTTTCCGTGAGGTATGAAAACATTGTCGCACGGCTGAAAACGCCTATGAACTCGCCGTTTTCCATGATAGGCACGTGAGAATAGCCGTTTTTCTCCATGATTGTCATAACCTTGATGACCGATTGATTTAAGCCGGCTTTGAAGATACTGTCTCCTTTTGTGGCAAAATCAATCGCAAGCGGCGGCCGCTTGACATATTCGACAACCTCGGCAAGAGCGTCGCAAACAGGCTCGCTCGGCTCGACAACAGCCACTCCGCCCAAATTGGCGGTATGCGTGAGAAGATTTCTTATTTCTCGGCAAATATTTATTTTATCTCTGACGGGAATGCTCTCATTATCGTTCAGATACTCGTAGATAACGCTTGAATATCTGCGTTTTTTACCGGAATATCTGTTCTCAAGCAAATCCTCAAATTCTCTGTAAAGCTCCAAAAAATCCTCGGAACGCACCAAACCACTCCTTATTTTGCCTAATGAGTATAGAAAAATGAATATAGAAAAAAAGAAAGCTCCAGGGTTTGAAGCTTTCTTCTTTGGCAGGGGCAGTAAGAATCGAACTCACGGCACGCGGTTTTGGAGACCGCTGCTCTACCAGCTGAGCTATACCCCTATATTTGTTTTTCAACGACTTCGTTATTATATACGATTTTCTTCGTATTGTCAATAATAAATTAAAGATTATTGAAAAAAATTTGAAATAACTTATTTATTCCCCGTCTGAAGATGAATTTTCTTCGTTCTTTAGGTCAAGATAATCGTAAATTTCCTGTGAGAGCTTATCATTTGACATAAGCGTATTGAAAAGGCTTACATCCTCATTTGCAAGATAATCTCCTAAGTCGCAAAAATCCCTGATTGCGATTTCGGGATTATCGATAATTTCCTTAAGTCTCTTTTCAGCCTTGCCGCCCATAGAAACACTCCTTCAAATAGTCCTTTGATAGGAAAAGTATATTATAAATCACTTTCATATTCAAGCCGAATCGAGTTTTTATTTTACTTTTGACTGATACTGTGCTAAAATAAGTCGAATTTTCGGAGCAATTCCATTTAAATCGGAGGTTTATCAATGAGTGTAAAATTATTTGCCTTTGACCTTGACGGCACAGCTATCCTTGCCAACAAAAATATGCCCGACGAAAACAGAAATGCCGTCATAGAAGCAGCCCAAAACGGCGTGATCTGCGTTCCGTGCACGGGCAGACTACTCTCGTTTCTTCCCGAACAGGTGAGCTCATTGCCAAAGCTTGAGTACGTCATAACCTGTAACGGTGCAAGGGCTGAAAACATTCTCACTCATGAAGTGATTTACAAAGCCGTGATATTCCCCGACACAATAAAAACAGTGTTTGAAGTCATTTCCGACTACGAGATATACTCGGAAATTTACTGCGAGGGACAGGCTTACACCGTGAAGGGCTACCCAGCGCTTGCCACAACAAAATTCGGCTTCCCCGAGGGAAAGAAGCATTTCACCACGAAAAACTATGTGTTCTGCGATAATCTTCCGAAGTATTTTGCAGACAGAAATATGCTCGCCGACAAGATTAATCTCCCCTATCTTCCGCCTGAAATCCGAGGTGAAGTAAAATCGAGACTCGAGAAAATAAAGGGATTAAAGCTCACTTCCTCCGTTGACGACAACATCGAGATAAATGACGAGAACGCAACAAAAGGAGCCGCACTTAAGGCACTGAGCGAAAAGCTCGGAATTTCACTTTCGGAGTGCATGGCAATAGGCGACAACGGAAACGATGTCGATATGCTAAAAACTGCGGGAGTTTCCGTAGCGATGGGCAATTCATCGAAGGAGGCACTTGAAGCCGCAAAATTCGTGACGGGCAACTGCTATGATTTCGGTTTCAGAGACGCAATATACAAGTATATACTTAATAAGTAAGAATTAGCAAAAGGCAAAAGAAAAGGCAAAAGTTTTTGGTTTCGCTTTTTTCAAAAAGCGAACGGGTGTGGGCAGAGC
>CAVBOS010000103.1:0-7205 GCA_963597005.1 Lachnospiraceae bacterium | reverse complement strand
TTGCTATATATATCGTCGGAAAGACAGCAGGATACACAAACATTCCGCTTCTTCTCGTTCTGCACTGCGCATACGGTTTCTTCTGCTTCTCGTTCCCGATTCCCATGGCAATGGTTCCGGATGCAATCAACTATCAGGAAGACAAGACCGGTGTTCGTTCCGATGGTATTTCCTACGCAACAGTTTCGCTTTCAACTAAGTTCGGCTCAGCTTTCGGTGTATCCGGAGCACTCCTTATCATGGGTGCTGTAGGTTATGTCGCAAATGCTCAGCAGACAGCAGAGGCACTTAACGGTATCAACCTTACAGTTAATCTGATTTTCGGTATCATGTATCTTTGCTGCCTCGTTCCGCTTGCTATATATCCGCTCAATGAAAAGAGATCAAACGAAATTCTTGAGAGTCTGAACAAAAAGCGTGCAGAAAACAAATAATAATGATATAATAATACCATACACCTAATCATACACTTACACATTAACCGACAGGGGTTTTGAAAAAGAAAACCTCTGCCGGTTATAGTGCTATGTTAGAGTGAAATAAAGATGTGGTAACGGAGAAATTATATGCGCGGGCATAGTAAAGAAGAAAAGCTTCAGGTAGAAGTCCTTAATGAGACGCACGAAAACGAACAGATTCATCAGGATATCGAGCTCTTGTTTGTTCTTGAGGGAGAGCTTGACGTGACTGTCGGAGAACAGATAACCCATATGAATTCTGAAGACATTCTCGTCATAAATGCAAACAAGAGGCACAGCATAAAGGGCTCGGAAAATGTGCTGTATGCGAGATTATTTATCAACTATCAGCTTGTAAGCGATATTTGTGAAAGCAGCGACATTATGTTTTGGTGCGATTCCACAAAGGGTAATAATGAGCGTTACGATGAACTTCGAGACACTCTCAAAAAGTTGCTCAATCACTATTTGAGCACAAGGGGCACGGTTGCCGATTTCGGCCATATTGCACTTTGCTATCGTGTGATGGATTTGCTTTCGATTCACTTTTTGGTGCGAACGGGCGGCAAAGACGCAGAGGATGACAAGCAGAATTTTGAGAGCCGTATGACTCAAATTAACAATTACATACGGGCAAATTACGAAAAATCTATCAGTCTATCTGATTTAGCCGCTCAGCTATATCTTTCGGAGGGCTATCTTTCCCGTTTTTTCAAGAAAAACTATGGCATGAGCTTTCTTTCATATGTGACAAGCGTCAGACTTTACCACGCAATGGACGATTTGCTGTATACAGAGCACCCAATCACAAGAATTGCATTTGATAACGGCTTTTCTAATGTTGGAGTGTTCAATAAGGCTTTTAAAAATGCTTACGGCGAAACTCCTTCTGCGTTCAGAAAGAGCGCAACCGGGACAGCAGATGATTCGGGACTGAGCGAGACGGACAGGGTTATTGAAAAACGACTTGAAAATTACCTTCGCAATGACGGAGTAAGGCAAGAGGAACAGCATGTTAAGAATGACGAGGAAACAGTCTTTTCGTCGCTTAAATATGAAGAAATTAAATGCTGCTGGAATGATATGATTAATGTCGGCTCCGCTGACGACCTTTTGAAGTCGGAAATAAGAGAGCATATTATCTTGCTTAAGGAAAGTCTTGGTTTCAAATATGTCAGATTTTGGAGTCCGTTTTCGAAGTCTATGCTGATTGATGTGCACGCAGAGGACGGAGCTTATAATTTCTCGAGACTTGATAATATACTTGATTTTCTTATGGAGCATGATCTAAAGCCTCATATAGAGATTGGAATGAAGCCGAGGAGGGTTCACGAAAATATAGAGCACACGTTGATTTTTGAACAAGCCGACGATCTTTATCCCGGTGACGAGAAGTGGAAAAGCTTTTTGGGAAAATGGATGAGCCATCTTGTTCACAGGTACGGCAGAGCGGAGGTTGCAACTTGGCGACTGGAGCTGTGGTTCAGAGAGCGTGAAAAGTGGTCGAGTAAAGAAGTGGATGATTATCTTGAGCTTTTTGATATTACATATGGGGAGATTCACGAAAGATGTGAAGGGATAAAGCTTGGTGGTTGCGGCTTCAGACTTGACCGTCTGCAGAAGCTGAAGGATGAGAAATTCATCGAGAAATGGTCGATGAAAAAGCATTTGCCTGATTTCTTCTCGTGTCTTTACTTTGCGTACGAAAGAGGCGCATATGACGAGGATATTTACAGTAAGCGCATTACCGATAACGAAGGCTTACTTCATGGATTTGAACAGTTTAAAAAGCTTATACCACACAACGCAGCTGCCCGAATTTCTATTTATTTCACGGAGTGGAATCTGACGATTTCCGACAGAAACTATATGAACGATACCTGCTTTAAGGGCGCATATATAGTCAAAAATATGATAGATATTTACGGCAAGTGCGACAGCCTGGCATTGTTCCAGGGAAGTGACCGTTTTTCTGAATTCTATGATTCGGGAGACATGCTTCACGGCGGAACGGGTGTCTTGACAAGAGACGGCATATTCAAGCCGGCGGGATTTGCGTTTGAATTTTTCAACAGGCTGTTCGGCGGTTATCTCGGAAAAAACACGAACTGTCTTGCAACAACGGACGGACACAATAATTTCGGAATAATCTGCCACAATCAGAAAAAGCTCAACTACAATTACTATTTTACCGCCGAAAACGGAATTGACAGAGAGAACATTTGGAAATACTTTGAGGACAGAGATTCTTTGGAGATCAAGCTGAGCCTCACCGATGTTAAAAACGGAATTTATCAAATGAAGGTGTACAGCATTAACGAGAACAACGGAAGTGTTCTTGACGTTTGGCGAGAGATGGAATATGAAAAAGAATTAACCCGAAACGATATAAAATATTTCCGCCGTGTCTGTGAGCCTAAGCTCAGAATTCAGAAGATAAAAGCCGAGAATAACGTCCTTAAGGTTAGCTTAAATTTGGCGGCGAACGAAATTGCGTTCATTCGTCTCAAACTTTTTTCGGAAGATTGCTGATTTTAAAACTGAATAACATGTAACGAAAAAGCTCGCATTTCTGCGGGCTTTTTTCATGCTTTAATTTGAAATTCAAGTACAACTTTATCGTATTTGTAGGTGTTTGGTGACATACACGAGATGATAACATTGGTAGTGTCTGCTTCAAAAAGCTTTGGCGGAAAGACGGAAAGCGGATCGGAGTGAGTTTCTCTCGGCTCTTGAAAACACAGATAATTTCCCTCGTCAAATTTAAGCACCTTGTCGGATGAACTTGGCAATACCTCGAGGAACATTTTGGAAGAAGCAAATTTTCCCTTGTGAAAGGTGGAAATTATTCCATGTGGGAACGATGCCTGAAGCTTGTTTTCCTTTGCAATTGAAAAAAGCTCGCTCAGTTTCTTTTCGTAGGTCTTTGCACTCATTCTCGGTTCGCAGTCGATAGTTATTGCATATCTTTCAAATATAAAACGGGAATAGTATCCCTCTCTGCCCAAAAACGATCGCTGTGCGTTTATGTGCTGTAAGGTTCGGTCGATTGAATTTAAATTTGATTCTATTTTTCGTATTTTCTCTGTGGCAAGTTTTTTTCCTGCTTTTAACAGTTTCTCAAATTCGAGGCGGTTGTCGCTGTCGACATAGTTTTTTAAGTCCTTAAGGGGAATGCCTAAATCAACGCACAAAATAATCGTATCGAGTATCATAATCTGCTCGAGGGAATAATAGCGATAGCCTGTTTCAGGGTTGATGTATGCAGGAATGAGTATTCCAAGCCTTTCATAATAGCGGAGAGACTGCACATTTACATTTCTGATTTTGGCAACAGCTCCGATTGAGAGAAGATTATCCATAATATCACCGTATCTAATAAAATAATAGAGTTTATGTGATGATTTTAATCTCTTTAATTACGCAAGTCAATAATTGAGCGAAAATTAATTAAATAAATTATGACTTGGTTATTGACTCTATTATTATCATATAGTTTATACTCGTAAATGAAAAAGACAACCGATAAGAAAAATCGATTGAATTTGCCGAAACGGAATCGGCAAGAAAATAAGTAAAACTTACGGAGGTAAACGAAATGAATCAAGAAGAAAGAAGTCCTCTTGCCTTCGCACCGATAGGAAGTCTGATGATGAAGTATGCCATTCCAAGCGTTATTGCGCTTGTGGTGAATGCTCTTTATAACATTGTCGACCAGATTTTTATCGGCTGGGGCGTGGGTACATTGGGAAACAGCGCGACTAACGTAATTTTCCCGCTTAACATGGTTGTGACAGCTGTATCGCTTTTGTTGGGCGACGGCGGTGCGGCGTATATGAGCCTTGAGCTTGGCAGAAATAATCGCAAAAAGGCTGAAGACGGAGCTAACAACACACTCACATGGCTCATCATATCGGGAGTGGTGCTGTTTGCGATATGTGCGGCGTTCTTGAAGCCGCTTACAAGCTTTCTGGGTGCTACTCCCGATAACCTTTCCTATGCGCTTGCTTACGGAAAAATAGTCATAATCGGCTTTCCGTTTGTGGTCATAGGCAGTGGAATGTGCTCGCTTATCCGCTCGGACGGAAGTCCTCATCTGACAATGATTGCTATGATAGTCGGCTGTGTCACAAATGTTATCTTGGACGCTTTGTTTGTTCTCGGTTTCAAATGGGGCATGGAAGGAGCGGCACTTGCCACCGTTATAGGTCAGGTTCTGAATTTCTTAATTTGCGTTTGGTACATTCCGAGATTTAAAAACATAAAAATCTCACTTAAAAGCATGACGCCTAAGCTCAAGCTTCTTAAAAAGATTGCCGCACTTGGTGTTTCAAGCTTTGTGTCGCAGTTTGCAGTAGCAGTAATTATGGCTGTTATTAACTACTATCTTGTTAAATGCGGAACAGATTCTGAATACGGTCCCGATATACCGCTTGCGGCTTTCGGAATTGTCATGAAATTCAACACGATTTTAATTTCAATTGTCACGGGTATCGGAACGGGCGCACAGCCGATAGTAGGCTATAACTACGGCAGAGCGGATTTCGGACGTGTTAAGAAGACGTTTTCAATTGCCGTAAAGGCGGCTACAATTGTGGCGGTGATTTGCTTCATCATATTCCAAGTACTTCCGAAACAGCTCACAGCTATGTTCGGTGACCAAGGCGAGCTTTACACACAGTTCTCGGTTAAGTCCTTCAGAATATTCACCTTGCTTAGCTTTTTGAACGGCTTCCAGGTTGTTACGGGAATATTCTTCCAGTCAATCGGCAAGCCTGTGCTTTCGGGCGCTGTTTCATTCAGCCGTCAGATTATCTTCCTTATTCCGGCTACGGCAATTTTATGTAACATAATAGGTTTGAACGGAGTTCTTTGGGCAGGCCCCGTTGCAGACGGTCTTGCATTTATACTTGCACTTGTGCTTGTAATTTGCGAGATGAAAAAGCTTACCGAGTTGAGCAAGTCCCAAAAGAAGGCTTAAAATGGCTTTTTATTCAGACCGCTGTGTCAGTTGTAACAGTATAAGCAAGCATCAGGTGGAAGAGACACTGAATGACGGTGAGAAATATCAGTTTATCATGTATGAATGCGACGAAAAGTATTGTGAAGTGAACCAGAAGCGCAGACAGGGCGAAAGGGAGCTTCACAGACTGATGTACGATGAAGGAGAAAACAAGCATGAAGAAAATAATAACAATAGGACGAGAGCTGGGAAGCGGCGGCAGAACGATCGGAAAAATGGTGGCGAATAAGCTTGGAATACCATATTACGACCACGAACTGATTGACGCGGCGGTTGAAAAATCAGGCTTGTCTACGGCATTTGTCGAGACAACGGAGCAAAAGGTCACGAGCTCTTTGCTCTATAATCTCGCAATGGGCACGGCGTACGGCTACGGAATTTTAAAGGATGCCGACAAGCAAACTTTGCCGCTTTCCGAGCAGGTATACGTAGCTCAAAAGGAAGCTATAAAAGGCTTTGCCGAAAAGGGAAGCTGTGTGATAGTCGGAAGATGTGCCGATCACATTCTTTCTGACAGAGATGATGTGCTTAGGGTCTTTGTTTATGCCGACAAGAAAAAGCGTGCCGAGAGATGCGTAAATGAATACGGTTTATCGCAAAACTCGGCTTTAAAGCAAATTGAGCGGTCGGATAAGGAGAGAGCAAGACACTATAACTGCTTCACGGAAAAAACCTGGGGTGAGAGAATCAATTACGATTTACTACTAAACAGCGGAGAGCTCGGGCTTGAAAGCTGTGCAAAAATTATCTGTTCTACAGCAAACGAGAATTAATAAATACACTTCAATTAACAAGAAAGGAAAATCACCATGACTAAAGAAGAAAAAATGACATTGATGGAAAACCGTCTCAGAAAGCTTGAAACACGCAAGAAAGATAATGACGGCGTGTGCAGAAGACTCAGAAGAGAAATGAGAAACCTTCAGAAAACTGCTTGATTTCAAGGTGACAGAGAGAACGCTTCCGAAAGGGGCGTTCTTTCTTTGTGTTAAAGTCAAAAATGAATAAGAAATAAGTCAAATATAAACTTGCTCCGAGTATTGAAATGCAGTAAACTAAAAAAGCTAAAATCATTACAGGAAATACAAAAATGAAATATATAAATTTCTACGATTCTCCGCTTGGCAAAATCACTCTTGCAAGTGATGGAGAGAGCCTGACGGGACTTTGGCTTGACAGTCAGAAATATTGCGGAAACGGCTTGTCGAATGATGCTAAAATAACGGATTTGCAGATATTTGAAACTGCAAAGAAATGGCTTGATGTTTATTTTAACGGTAAGGAGCCGAATTTCAGAGTGCCGATTGTATTTAGCGATACGGATTTTCGCGTGTCGGTATGGAAATTGCTTATAAATATACCGTACGGAGAAACCGTGACCTACAAGTCGCTTGCTGAGAAGATTGCAAAGCAAACGGGGAAAAAATCAATGTCGGCACAGGCTGTCGGCGGTGCGGTCGGGCATAATCCGATTTCAATAATTGTACCTTGCCACAGAGTAGTCGGCTCGGACGGAAGCCTTACGGGATATGCGGGCGGCACGGATAAAAAGCTTAAGTTATTAAGGCTTGAGGGAGTGAATTTAACGGTTGAAAAAGAATAGAAAATGCAAGCCAAGGTTTCTTGCTTGCATTTTCACGTTATAACAACTTGACAAGTTAGTCAAAGCAAACTATACTATTCGGTGATAAAATTTGCTTATTTATCTTTGATTGTATCTTATT
>CAVBOS010000102.1:0-7282 GCA_963597005.1 Lachnospiraceae bacterium | reverse complement strand
GTCATTCCTTGCAGGACTTATCCGCCGCTGTGCGGAAATCACCGCCGTACTGAATTCTAAGGAGGAGTCCTACGATCGCCTTGGAGACAGCGACATTCCCGATACAGTCACTTGGAAAAATAAGTCGGGAAGAAATATTCTGAACATAAATAAGGAAGAGGGCACAGTCGAGATTATCTCGCCCGATTCCTCCGCTAATCCGTATCTTGCTTATGCACTGCTCATTTCGGCGGGCATGGAGGGTGTGCTCGATTACCTCACGCTTCGTGAAGTGAGAGAGACTTCTCTTCCCGGTTCTTTGGGTGAAGCAAAGCTTATTTGCCGAGATTCGGAATTTGTCAAATCGGTTATTTCTCAGGAGCTGCTAAACACCGTTGCAGGCAGGTAAAAATTCAGTAAAAGGAAATGAAACAATATGCCAAGTATTAACAGTACACTTAACGTTCTTATAGTCACGGGAACAGAAAAGGGCGTGTCTGCGATTTCCGATATGCTGGATAAATCTGCTTTTTCTCCTGTTTCGTCAGCTTTCAGCGGCTCTGAGGCAAGGCGTATGCTCATGAGATACGACTATGACCTCGTTATAATAAATGCTCCGCTGAGCGATGAATTTGGTCACGATTTGGCAATAACAATAACCGAGAAGTACTCTGCCTCGGTGATTATGCTGGTGAAATCCCAGCTGTTTGATAATGTCAGTTCTAAGATTGAAAACTACGGTATCTTCACGGTCGCAAGACCAGTCGACCGCCATTTGTTCCATCAGCTCACAAGGCTTGTGGTGTCGAATGCGTCACGTCTTGAAAGATACAGGAAAGAGTCGGATAAATTAAAGACAAGGCTTGACGAACTGAGAATCGTCTGTCAGGCAAAATGTCTTTTGGTGGAATATCTGCGTATGAATGAAACACAGGCGCACCGATACATAGAGAAGCAGGCAATGGACAACCGCACAACGAAGGTCAGCGTTGCCGAAGAGATTATCAGTAATTATAGTCCCGAACTCTAAATATAGTACCCTCGATGAGATTATACCTTATCGAGGGTATTTTTATACATTTTATCGATTTTAACCGATATTTATGAATATTCACCCTTGACGAAAAAATCGGGATTTGATATAATTTCAAAAATAGTCTGTTAGTGTGCAATTTTACGGATTATAACTTTGAAGAGAAGAGGTATAGAACTGATATGAGTAAAGCTTATCTGGTACTTGAAAACGGAAAAGTTTTTGAAGGTCAGTCCTTTGGCTACGAGGGAGAGGTTGTCGCCGAGGTTGTTTTCACAACCGGTATGACAGGTTATCTTGAGACCCTCACAGACAAGAGCTACTTTGGACAGATCGTAACACAGACATTCCCATTAATCGGCAATTACGGTGTAATTCCAGCCGATTTTGAAGGCAATGTTATCGGACCTGCCGGTTATATAGTTAAAGAATGGTGTCAAGATCCTTCGAATTTTAGATGCGAGGGTGATCTTGACACTTTTTTAAAGGAAAGAAAGATAGTCGGTCTTTGCGGAATTGACACGCGTTCTCTCACAAAGACCATAAGAGAAGCAGGCGTTATGAACGGTGCAATCGTTACCGATCCGTCTCATGCAGATTTTGACAAAATTAAAGCCTATACCGTTAAAGATGCCGTCAAGAGCGTTTCTACAAAGGATATGTACACAAACGGTTCTGACGGAAAATACAGAGTTGCACTTCTCGATTTCGGCCTCAAGGAGAACATCTCCCGTGAGCTCGTAAAGAGAGGCGCAAATGTTATCGTTTGTCCGCACAACACAACTGCGGGTCAGATTAAGGCACTTGATGTCGACGGAATCATGCTCTCAAACGGCCCCGGAGATCCATCCGAGAACAAAGAGGTCATCGAGAATCTCAAGGAGATTTTGGCTCTTGACATTCCGACATTCGGAATTTGCCTCGGCCACCAGCTGACAGCTCTTGCAAACGGCTTCCGCACTGAGAAACTCAAGTACGGCCACAGAGGAGCAAACCAGCCTGTTAAGAACCTCGAGACAGGCAGAGTTTATATCTCAAGCCAGAACCACGGCTATGCTGTTGTCTCAGAGTCTATCGACCCGAAAATCGCCAAGGAGCTTTTCATCAACGTAAACGACAGAACAAACGAGGGCGTGAGATACTTAAATCACCCCGTTTATACCGTTCAGTTCCACCCCGAGGCTTGCGGCGGTCCTAAGGACGCCGAGGTTCTCTTTGACGAGTTCTTCAAGATGATGGACAATAAATAAGGAGAAAGGAAGAAATTATGCCGCTTAATAAAAACATTAAAAAGGTACTTGTTATCGGTTCCGGTCCTATCGTTATCGGTCAGGCTGCAGAGTTTGACTACGCCGGAACACAGGCTTGCCGTGCACTCAAAGAGGACGGCATCGAGATTGTTCTTGTAAACTCCAACCCTGCTACAATCATGACCGATAAGGCCATGGCTGACAGAATTTATATAGAGCCGCTTAATCTCACAACTGTTAAGAGAATTATCGAGAAGGAAAAGCCCGACTCCATTCTCTCAGGTTTCGGCGGTCAGACAGGTCTTACCCTCTCCATGCAGCTTGCAAAGGAGGGCTTCCTCGAGGAGCACGGAGTCACACTTTTAGGTGCATCCCCCGAGACTATCGATAAGGCTGAGGACAGACAGATGTTCAAGGACATGCTTTTGTCCATAAATCAGCCTGTTGTTCCGTCCAAGGTTGTCACAACAGTTAAAGACGCTCTCGAGTACGCAGAAGAAATCACATACCCCGTAATCGTTCGCCCTGCATTTACACTCGGCGGCTCAGGCGGCGGTATCTGCGAGAATGAGGCAGAGCTCACAGAGAGAGCCGCAAACGGACTTTCTCTTTCACCTATCACTCAGATTCTTATCGAGAAGAGCATCGCAGGCTGGAAGGAAATCGAGTTCGAGGTCATCAGAGACTCCGCTCACAACGTTATCACAGTCTGCTCAATGGAAAACTTCGACCCTGTCGGCGTTCACACAGGTGACTCAATCGTTATCGCTCCTGCAGTAACACTTGCCGACAAGGAATATCAGATGCTTCGTTCAGCCGCTATCAAGATTATCGAGACACTCGGAGTCGAGGGCGGATGTAACTGCCAGTTTGCGCTCAATCCCGATTCATTCGAGTATGCTGTTATCGAGGTTAACCCAAGAGTTTCCCGTTCTTCCGCACTTGCTTCCAAGGCTACCGGTTATCCGATTGCTAAGGTTGCCGCTAAGATTGCTATCGGCTACACTCTTGATGAGATTGTAAACGCTGTTACGGGAAAGACATATGCCGCATTCGAGCCTACTCTCGACTACGTTGCAGTTAAGTTCCCGAAGTGGCCTTTTGATAAGTTCGTTTACGCAAAGAGAAACCTCGGCACTCAGATGAAGGCTACGGGCGAGGTTATGGCTATTGCCGATACCTTTGAGATGGCACTTATGAAGGCTGTAAGAGGCGCAGAAATCTCACTCGATACACTCGAGCTTTATAAGTTTAAGGATGAGCCGGACGAGGTTCTCTGGAAAATTCTCAAGGACGCAACAGACCAGAGACTTTTCGCTATCACAGAGCTTATGAGAAGAGGAGTTACAAAGGAAGCAGTTCACGATTTAACAAGAATCGACCTTTGGTTCCTCGCTAAGATAGAAAAGCTTCTCGACTACGAGGAGGAAATCAAGGACTGCGAAATCACATACGAGCAGTATGTAAGAGGTAAGAGGCTCGGCTTCACAACCGCTTCCATGGTTCGTATCAGTGGTCACCCCGTTGAGTACAAGATTGAAGAGACATTCAAGATGGTTGATACCTGTGCGGCTGAGTTCGCCGCAGGCACACCTTACTTCTACGGCACATACGATCTGCCCGAGGCCGGCGGAGAAAACGAGGCACTCGACTTCATCAATAAGAGCGAAAAGCCGAGAGTTATCGTTCTCGGTTCAGGCCCAATCAGAATCGGACAGGGCATCGAGTTCGACTACGCTTCCGTTCACTGCGTAATGTCACTTCAGCAGCTCGGCTACGAGGTTATCATCATCAACAATAACCCCGAGACCGTTTCCACCGACTTCGATACAGGTGACAGACTTTACTTCGAGCCGCTTTGCGCAGAAGATGTCATGAACATCATCAATATCGAGAAGCCTGTCGGCGTTGTCGTCGCATTCGGCGGTCAGACAGCTATCAAGCTCACCAGAACACTTGCCGACAACGGAATCAAGATTATCGGTACATCTGCAGACGGTATCGACGCCGCTGAGGACAGAGAGCGTTTTGACGCTGTTCTCGAGAAGCTTGGCATCAAGAGACCTGCAGGCTACACAATCTTCACAACAGAAGAGGCACTTGACGCCGCTAACAAGCTTACTTACCCTGTACTTATGCGTCCGTCCTACGTTCTCGGCGGTCAGAACATGATTATCGCTCACAACGACGACGACATCAAGGAGTACATGGCTATCATTCTCCGTCACAAGCAGAAGAACCCTGTTCTTATCGATAAGTATTTAAGCGGTATGGAGCTTGAGGTTGACGCTATCTGCGACGGCGAGAATATTCTTATCCCGGGTATCATGGAGCACGTTGAGAGAACGGGTATCCATTCCGGTGACTCCATTGCCGTATATCCTCCGACGGATATCGACGATGACATGACAGCAACAATCATCGATACAACAGAGAAGCTCTGCAAGGAGCTCGGCGCTATCGGACTTATGAACTGCCAGTACATCTTTATGGACGGTTCACTCTATGTTATCGAGGTTAACCCGCGTGCTTCACGTACAGTTCCTTATTTAAGCAAGGTTACGGGAGTTCCTATGTGTGACCTCGCAACAAAGGTAAGCCTTGGCTACAAGCTCAAGGATTTAGGCTACGGAACGGGCATCTACAAGAGATCGCCTTACACCGCAGTTAAGGTTCCTGTATTCTCATTCGAAAAGCTCACAGACGTTGATACTCAGCTCGGCCCTGAGATGAAGTCCACAGGTGAGGTTCTCGGTATCGGTAACAACATGGAAGAGGCTCTTTATAAGGGACTTGTTGCCGCAGGAAATGAGATGAAGAAAGAGGGCGGCGTATTCATCACCGTCAGACATCAGGATAAGGGCGAGGTTGTTGAGATTGCTAAGAAGTTTGCAAGCCTCGGCTTCAAGCTTTACGCTACAAGAGGAACAGCTCTCAACCTCTTTATCGCAGGTCTTCAGGTTGAAATCGTTGATAAGATTCACAAGGGCCCGAACAACGCTCTTTCACTTCTTAACAGCGGCAAGGTAAATTACGTTATCTCCACTTCTTCAAAGGGAAGAGACCCGGCTCTTGACTCAGTTAAGATGCGCCGTAAGGCAAGCCTTCTCGGTATTCCTTGCCTTACATCAATGGATACGGCAAACGCACTTGCAGACAGCTTGCTCAGCCGTTACACAAACTTCAACACAGAGATTGTTGATATCAACAACATGAAGACTGAGCGCCAGAAGCTCAAGTTCACAAAGATGCACGGTATCGGCAATGACTATATTTACATCAACTGCTTCGAAACACAGGTTTCTTCACCTGAGTTCCTTTCAATCTATCTTTCAGACAGACATAAGGGCGTAGGCGGTGACGGTGTTATCCTCATTTGCCCATCTGAGATTGCAGACGCTAAGATGCGTATGTTTAACCTTGACGGTTCTGAGGGAAAAATGTGCGGAAACGGTATTCGTTGTGTAGCTAAGTATATCTACGACAACAATATCTGCCGCAAGAAGGTTCTCCACATCGAGACTCTCTCGGGTATCAAGGAGTGCCGCATCATCACTAAGAACGACGAGGTTTATAAGGTAGTTGTTGATATGGGTAAGGCAATTCTCGATCCTGAGCTTGTGCCGACAACCTTCAAGGGCGAGCCTGTTATCAACCAGCCTGTCACAATCGGCGACCAGATTTACAACATCACATGCGTATCCATGGGTAACCCACATGCCGTTGTATTCACACGTTCGATTGATAAGCTTAATCTCGAGGACATCGGTCCGAGATTTGAGCACAATCCAATCTTCCCTGAGGGAGTCAACACAGAGTTTATCGAGGTTATCGACGAGCACACCCTCAAGATGAGAGTATGGGAGAGAGGCTCAGGCGAGACTATGGCTTGCGGAACAGGCGCTTGCGCTTCGGCAGTCGCAGCTTGCCTCAACGGCTACTGTGAAAAGGGAACAGACATTAAGGTTAAGCTCCTTGGCGGTGACCTTGTTCTCAATTACACAGACGAAAAGGTTCTTATGACCGGAACAGCAGAAAAAGTATTTGACGGTGTAGTTGAAGTATGATATAATCAAGCTTGTTTTTGATTACGCCAACAAAAGGGTTGGAAGCAGAACTCTCTTTTGACAGGGCGTTCGTTTCCAGCCCCCTTTTTATGAATATCCAATCGTAATTTCAAATAAAAACAAGTCAGAAAAGGATAGGTGATATTATTGACTAAGTACATTTTTGTTACCGGCGGTGTTGTGTCAGGCCTCGGTAAAGGTATTACAGCCGCTTCACTCGGTAGACTTCTCAAGGCTCGCGGATTCAGAGTCGCTTCACAGAAGCTTGATCCATACATCAACGTTGACCCGGGCACAATGAGCCCGTATCAGCACGGCGAGGTTTACGTCACAGAGGACGGCGCAGAGACAGACCTCGACCTCGGTCACTACGAGAGATTCATCGACGAGGACCTCAATAAGTTCTCTAACCTCACAACAGGTAAGGTTTACTGGAATGTTCTTAACAAGGAGAGAAAGGGCGAGTACCTCGGCAGCACCGTTCAGATCATTCCTCACATCACAGATGAAATCAAGAATTTTATCTACAGCGTCGGTTCCAAGAATAACGCAGACATAATCATCACCGAAATCGGCGGAACTGTCGGTGACATCGAGTCACAGCCGTTCCTTGAGGCTATCCGTCAGGTTTCACTCGAGGTTGGCAGAGAGAACTCTCTCTTCATCCATGTCACACTCGTTCCGTATCTCGCAGCTTCCAAGGAGCATAAGTCAAAGCCGACTCAGCATTCCGTTAAGGAGCTTCAGGCACTCGGAATCAACCCGAACATCCTCGTTCTTCGTTCCGATGAGCCGATTGAGGACGAGAGCATATTCAATAAGATTGCACTTTTCTGTAATGTTAAGCGTGACTGCGTCATCGAGAACAAGACAATTCCTGTTCTTTATGAGGCACCAATCATGCTCGAGAAGAGCCACTTCTCCGATATCGTTTGCCGTGAGCTCAATCTCCC
>CAVBOS010000101.1:0-7318 GCA_963597005.1 Lachnospiraceae bacterium | reverse complement strand
TGGGCTCTGCCCACACCCGTTCGCTTTTTGTAAAAAGCGAAACCAAAAACTTTTATCGCTTTTGTATTCTCTATTTCTCTTTGTGTAAATAATCCGCAAAATCAAATGTCCGTCTGCGAATGCTTCGCATTCTTGACGTATTTTATTTTGCTGTCTTCTTTTTTATCACTTAGCTCTGTTCTTTCGTTTTTTGCTTCTGCTATTTATTTCTCCCGTGGGCTCTGCCCACACCCGTTCGCTTTTTTGTAAAAAGCGAAACCAAAAACTTTTGTCTTTTATATGTCATTTTGTTCTCAAAAGCGTTAAATCTCTTGCATTTTTGCCTGTCTTAACTTATAATATTAAAGCTTTATTTAAATATAAAATTTTAATTTATGCTTTTATGCGTTTGAAAGGATTGAATATATATGGCAAAGGGAAACAACAAGAAGGTCGCTGACATCACAGCGATGGACGTCGACTTCTCCAAATGGTATACCGACGTCGTTAAAAAGGCTGAGCTCATGGATTACGGCACCGTTAAGGGCAGCATGATCTTGGAGCCTTACGGATTTGCGATTTGGGAAAACATGAAAAACGATATGGACGCAAGATTCAAGAAAACAGGCGTTCAGAATGTGTATATGCCGCTTCTCATCCCTGAGAGCCTTCTCCAGAGAGAAAAAGATCACGTTGAGGGCTTTGCTCCCGAGGTTGCATGGGTTACCTACGGCGGCAACGAGAAGCTTCAGGAGAGACTTTGCATCAGACCTACTTCGGAGACTCTTTTCTGCGAGCACTATGCAAAGGTAATTCACTCCTACAAGGATCTTCCTAAGAACTACAACCAGTGGTGCTCCGTCATGAGATGGGAAAAGACGACAAGACCTTTCCTTCGCTCCAGTGAGTTCCTCTGGCAGGAGGGTCACACCATGCACGAGACAGCCGAGGAGGCAATCGAGAGAACTCTTCTCATGCATAAGGTTTACACGGATTTCTTCAAGGAAACTCTTGCTATTCCCGTTGTAGGCGGCAAGAAGACAGAGAGTGAGAAGTTTGCAGGCGCTGAATCAACATACACAATCGAGGCTATGATGCACAACGGCTATGCACTCCAGAGCGGTACTTCCCACTATTTCGGAGACGGCTTTGCTAAGAGCTTTGACATCACCTACACAGGCAGAGACAACAAGCTCCACTATCCTCACCAGACATCCTGGGGTGCTTCCACAAGAATGATCGGTGCAGTCATCATGGTTCACGGCGACGACAACGGACTTGTTCTCCCTCCGAGAATTGCTCCGACACAGGTTGTTATCGTTCCTGTTGCTCAGCACAAGCCCGGCGTACTCGAGAAGTGCGAAGAAGTTTACAACTCTCTCAACGAGAAATTCAGAGTCAAGCTTGATTCTTCTGACAATTCACCGGGATGGAAGTTCAGCCAGTATGAGATGCTCGGTGTTCCGATTCGTCTTGAGATGGGTCCAAGAGACATCGAAAACGGTCAGTGCGTACTCGTCAGACGTGACACAGGCGAAAAGATTCCTGCGGCACTTGACTCCATTTCTGACACAATCGCAGCTCTTCTCGATGCAATTCATGACAACATGTACGAGAACGCATGCAAGAACCTCGAGGAAAAGACTTTCACAGCAACAACTCTCGATGAGTTTGTTGACATTGCCACAAACAAGCCCGGATTCATCAAGGCTATGTGGTGCGGCGATGAGGCTTGTGAGGAGAAGATCAAGGATATCACAGGCGGCGTAAAGTCAAGATGCATTCCTTTCAATGAGGAAAAATTAAGTGACGTATGCGTTTGCTGTGGAAAGCCAGCAAAGCACATGCTTTATTGGGGCAGACAGTATTAATTAATCGTGTAGAATTAATAATTAACAATTAGCGAACACACGGTTTTGCTTTTATAGGGGCGACTTTAGTCGCCCCTTTTTGATTTGTGTTCAGCATTTTGTAAAAATCAAAATCAAAAACTTTTGTGGTACTACTTTATTTTTCGATTTATCATTCTATCCCGTAGGTGCGACCTTCGGTCGCCCTCGCACTAAGCTGTTATGCTTAATAGGCAGTCAAAGACCGCACCTAAAAGACTTTGTGTTTTCGTTCTGTATCTTCCTTTGTGCGTACAAATTGGCAAGAAAATATGCGTCTATAAATGCTATTTTGAGTGTGTAGTTAGGTCAGAACGATATTTGTGTTCTACATTTATCCTTATGTAAATAATTCGGCTGTCAAAGCCCAACCACGAACGCTTTGCGTTCTAAAAACACTTAGTGTTTTATAGAATGCTTCGCATTTTGGTTAACTTTGACAGCCTTTCTTTTTTTTATTATCGCTTCGCTCTGTTCTTTCATTTTTTTCCTCTGCTACTTATTTCTCTCATGGGCTCCGCCCACATCCGCACGCTTTTTGTAAAAAGCGTGGCAAAAACTTTTGTGTCTATATTTTTATAATTCCATTTTTTCAATTATTCGCTATTTATTAGCTTTACACTTCGTCAAATTGATGATAAAATCATTATATAAGAATTAAAATTTAGTATTTTCGGGGAGGAAAATATTATGTCTAAACCAAAGATTGGTTTCATCGGCTGCGGTGGAATCTTTAATTCAAAGCACGGTCCAGGAATGGAGCAGCAGCAAAACTTAGGCAACTGCGAGCTTGTCGCATTCTGCGATCTCATCGAAGAACGTGCTCAAAAGGCTGCAGAAACCTACGGCGCTCCGGGTGCAAAGGTCTACACAGACTACAAAGAGCTCCTTGCAGACCCTGAGATTGACGCTGTTCACGTTCTTACGCCTAACGTTGCTCACTGCGAAATCAGCGTTGCCGCTCTCGAAGCCGGCAAACACGTTCTCTGCGAAAAGCCGATGGCTGCCACAATCGAAGACGCTCAGAGAATGGTTGACACCATGAAAAAGACAGGCAAGCTCCTCACAATCGGTTATCAGTACCGCCACTTCCCCATCAATCAGACTGCCAAGGCTGTCGTTGACGAAGGCTGGATCGGTGATGTTTACTATGCAGAGGCTTGCTACATTAGAAGAAGAGGCGTTCCCACATGGGGCGTATTCACAGACAAGTCCAAGCAGGGCGGCGGTCCGCTTATCGATATCGGTACTCACTGCCTCGACCTCACGCTTTGGATGATGAATAACTACGATGTTGATTATGTAGTCGGAACATCCTTCGAAAAGCTCGGAAAAATGCTTCACGGTGCAAGCGAACAGGGTCAGACAAACCGTCAGGGCGAGCCAAACTGCTGGAATGCCGACACCTATGAAGTTGAAGACTCCGCATTCGGTCACATCAAGATGAAGAACGGCGCCGTTATCAACCTTAAGTCCTCTTGGGCTATCAATGCTTCGGATGATTTCGCAAACGGTCAGGCTACTGTTCTTCTTTGCGGCACAAAAGGCGGACTTGACACCGTCACCCACAAAGTAAGACTTAACCACATCGTTGGCGGACAGCAGTCCACAACAATCGTCGGAAGAGAGATTGAAGATGTTGTCAGAAACCCACAGGGAAAGAACATCACTTTCTCAAAGGAGCATGATATTTGGGTCAAAGCCGTTAAGGGCGAGGGCGAGCTTTTCGTCACAGCCGAGCAGAGCTTCACGATTACAAAAATTCTTGCTTCAATCTATAAATCAAGCTTAACGGGAAAGCCTGTCTATTTTGACGACAACGGAAATCCTGTAGATTGATTTGTCAAATAAGTAAAAAAGCGGAGGATATTTTTTAATATCCTCCATTTTTTTGACAAAAAAACGACATTCAAACATATAATTAATTTATAAATATTTTTACAATAATTTATAAGATTTGATTTATTTTTTGTGAAAAACCTCTTTACTTTTCCCGAAAATAGCTGTACAATAAAGGCGATATATAAAGGCAGACAAAACTATGGTCTGTTTAGTTATAAGGGAGGAAATTACCAATGTCCAAGACAATTAAGGTAGGTTTCATCGGCTGCGGTGGAATTTTCAACGGAAAGCATGCTCCTGGCATGATGCAGCAGGTAGAAAAGGGTGGAGTTGAGCTCGTAGCATTCTGCGATCTTATCGAAGAGAGAGCTCAGACAGCTGCTGAGAAATACGGTGCACCCGGTGCAAAGGTTTATACAGATTATAAGGAGCTCCTTGCAGATCCTGAGATTGACTGCGTACATGTTCTTACACCAAACGTAGCTCACTCCGAGATTTCTGTTGCTGCTCTCGAGGCGGGCAAGAACGTTCTTTGCGAGAAGCCAATGGCTGCTACAATCGAGGACGCTCAGAGAATGCTCGATGCACGTGACAGAACAGGCAAGATGCTCACAATCGGCTATCAGTACAGACACTTCCCGGTAAACGCTACAGCTAAGGCTGTTGTTGATGAGGGTTGGATTGGCGAAGTCTACTATGCAGAGGCTTGCTACCTCAGAAGAAGAGGCGTTCCTACATGGGGTGTATTCACAGATAAATCCAAGCAGGGCGGCGGTCCACTTATCGATATCGGTACTCACTGCCTCGACCTCACACTCTGGATGATGAACAACTATGACATCGACTATGTTGTAGGTACTTCCTTCGAGAAGCTCGGTACAACTCTTCACGGCCAGAAGGAGCAGGGCCAGACAGGTTCTAACGGTGAGGATCTCAGCTGGAATGCTGATACATACGAGGTTGAGGATTCCGCATTCGGTCACATCAAGATGAAGAACGGTGCTGTTATCAATCTTAAGGCTTCATGGGCTATCAACGGCTCTGACGACTGGGCAGATAACGAGGCTACAGTTACACTTTGCGGTACTAAGGGCGGTCTCGACACAAGAACAGGTGTTGTCAGACTCAACCACATCGTTGGCGGACAGCAGTCCACAACAATTGTCGGTCAGAAGATTGCTTCTTACATTCCAGGCTATTCCATGGGTCCTGCACCTATTTCCAAGGAGCACGAGATCTGGGTTAAGGCTAATAAGGGCGAGGGCGAGCTCTTTGTTACAGCTGAGCAGGCTATCACAGTTACAAAGATTCTTGCTTCTATCTACAAGTCATCTCAAACAGGCAAGATGGTTAAGTTCGATGAGAACAACAACCCAATCGAGGACTAATTTAAATAAAATTAGTATCGCTTGATTTAAACGACTTTTGTTATGTGGTTTTGCGTGAGCGAAACCACATAATTTTTTAACTAAGAAAGGTTGGATTACAATGGAAAATATTAATCTTCAGCTTTATTCCTTTGGCAACGAAGAGAATGAAAAGGATCTCACTCTTCTCGACAAAATCCGCATCACAGGCGAAATGGGCTTCAGCGGAGTTGAGTTCGCAGGCGGCTACGACGATATTCCCGTAGAGACCATGAAGAAGGCTCTTGCAGACGCAGGCTTAAAGGCTGTTTCTGCTCACTGCGGACTCGATAAGCTTGAGCACGACCTCCCCTATCTCGCTGAACTCGGCGTTAAGTTTATCATCTGCCCGATGGCTGCTTTCAACACAGTCGAAGAGGCTAAGGAGCTTGCCGAGGACCTCAATGCTTTTGCAAGAAAGTGCGCACCATACGGTGTTAAGACAGGCTACCACAACCACACAGATGAGTTCTACAAGGTAGACGGAAAATATCTCTTTGACTGGCTCATGGAGTTCTGCACAGAGCCGAACATCATGTTCGAGATTGACTGCGGCTGGTGTTCCGCTGCGGGCGTAGATCCTGTTGAGTACATCAACGCTCACGCAGGAAGAATAGGAGCAATCCACATCAAGGAGAATAACGCTGTTATCGGTGCAGAGTTGCCTGAGTCAAGACATGCAACAAAGCCGAAGTGGGACATCAAGACAGGCGAAGACGGAAAGCCTATATTCCCGCCTGAGTTCCTTGCAATGATTGGAATGCACGAAAAGCTCAACTGCCCACAGGGCGCAGGTATCGTTGACTGGAAGGCTGTTAAGGCTGCCGCAGACGCACAGTATGATGATGTTGTCTATGTTGTAGAGCGTGAAGCAAGCTACAACGAGCCGAAGAACAGAATCGAGTGCATCAAGACCGATATCGCATGGCTCAAGGCTAATGTATAATTTTAAATAGTACTTATATATGAAACTTCCCTCACTCATAAAGCGAGGGAAGTTTTTGTATTTGTATTTGTATTTAATTAAAATGCCGCATCAATCAAACGCTTTGTATATTCCGACTTCGGTGAATTTATAATTTCCTCAGGAGTTCCCTCCTCGGCAATTTTACCGTCCTGCATCACAATCACTCGGTCACAAAAGGACTGCACTAGAGCGAGATTATGGCATATAAAAAGAAAAGAAAGCTTCTTTTCACGCTTAAGCGACTGCAAAAGCTCCATAATCTGCTGTTGTACGGTAACATCAAGCGCACTCGTCGCTTCATCGCAAATCAAAATTTTCGGCTCAATTGCAAGCGCACGGGCAATTGCCGCCCTCTGACATTCTCCGCCGCTCATTTCATGCGGATACCTCGTGGCATATTCAGCGGAAAGACCGCACTTTTCAAGAAGTTCTGCGGTGCGTTTGAGTCGTTCGGCTTTTTTCACACCATTATTGCGCAGACTTTCACTGATGCCGTAACCTACAGTTTTTCTTGGGTCAAACGAAGACACGGGCGACTGAAACACCATTTGCATCTGACGATACACCTCACGAAGCTTTTTTCCCCGTGCCCGTGTTATGTCCTGTCCGTCAAGTAAGATTTTTCCGCTGTCTGCATATCGAAGTCCAGTTATAAGCTTGACAAGCGTACTTTTTCCGCAACCCGATTCACCGACAATGCCCAGTGTTTCTCCCTCGTAAAGAGTGAAACTTACATTATCGACTGCCGCAAAAACAGTTTTGTCCTTGTCCTCAAATCGCCTTGTCAGGTTCTCTGTTTTAAGAAATTCTCTCATCGTTTATACCTTTTTAAGTCTCGGCACGGCGGCAAGAAGCTCTTTTGTATAGCTGTTCTCTGGCTCATTCAGAACCCTTTTTGCCGAGCCGTACTCCATTATTTCTCCGTCCTTTAAAACAAGAATGTTATCTGCCATGGCCGAAACTACGGAAATATCGTGTGTGACGAGCATAATTGCCGTGCCGAAAAACTCACGCAGACGAAGCATTTCTTCAATAACCTGCTTTTGCGCTGAAACATCAAGCGCACTCGTTGGCTCGTCGGCTAGAAGCAGAGGCGGTTTCATCAGCATGGCAACCGCAATTCCGACACGCTGGTTCATTCCACCGGATAACTCGAACGGATAGCTGTTCCATATGCGCTCTCCGTTTTTTAGCTCCAGCTTATCGAACATTTCGAGAGCAAGAGCCTTTGATTT
>CAVBOS010000100.1:0-7335 GCA_963597005.1 Lachnospiraceae bacterium | reverse complement strand
ACAGGATACTCAGCCAAAAACCAAGCCTTCTGCCTCACCTGTAACAGAAAAGCAAGCGGAAAAATCGCCTACTGTCTCCGTTTACTCGAGAATTGATGCGCCTACCGCAAAACAAAAAGACGAGCCGACCAAAAAGGAGAAAGCCTCTGTCGCTTTGGCTGAAATAAAGCCCAAAAACACAAGCCTTGCCACCGTCAAAAAAGAGCCGAGCACCGCTCTTGCGAAGACATCCGACGGCTCTAAAAAGAGTCATGAAGATGACAAAAACTTTGAAAATCTCGTTTCTCTTCTCGGCGACATAGAAAAGGCTGAAACCGTAAATAATATTCTCGCAAAGACAACCGATAAATCCGAGGTTCACAATAAGCTTCAGCAAATTTACGGCGCACAGACAAAGGAAGTCTACGATAAAATCGCTCCGCTTCTCACTTCAAAGCCGTCTTCGCCGACAAAGGAATCTGCTCCAGGCACCAGTGAAACATATGCGAAATACTACCGCCGTGTTCTCGAGCTTGTCCACAATGCGAACGAAGCTAAAATCGTAACGGAAATAATTCTTACTTCAAAGGACAAGAACCGAGTGCACACCCGCTTACAGAAAAACATCCAGGACAGTTCTAACACAAGAGCAAGCGAGATTTATAAGCTTATCAAACCGATTTTAAACGAAATTTTTAAATAAGCTAACAAATAACAAAGTGATTTTTGCGGAAGTCTATCAGGCCTTCCGCTTTCATTTTGCTCAGTTCCTTTGAGAGAGCACTTCTGTCAAGGTTCAGATACTCTGCCATTTGCTCTCGGTTCATGGGAATATCAAAGCTGTTCGACCCGTGAATTTCCGCTTGATAGGATAGGAAGCTCATCAGTCGCTCGCGGATTTTTTTAGGTGAGGAATGGAATATCTTCTGTGAAAGTCCGATATTCATTCCAGCACTTATTTTAAGCATATTAGATACCGCCCGTGCCGCCGCATCGTTGCCCGTTTCGTTAAGGGAAAGAAGTCTCGGAACATTCAGAAAAAGTATCTCGCTTTTTTCCTCAGCAACGGCATTTACCATAAGCGGTCGGCTTCCGTCTATTGCATAAGACTCGGCAAATACTCCGCCACTGCCCGTCAGCCCCAATATAGTGGAATTCCCCCAAAGGTCAGAAAATTCTATCTTGACCTTGCCCGAAAGAACAAGGCACAAATCGCTTATTTTTTCACCTGCCAAAAGAATGTACTCTCCTTTTTGGTAGGTTTTTGTTTTATATTTCAGTAAATTTACCAGCTCCTCAAGGTTATCTTCAGAAATACCTTTAAACAGCCTTGTTTCGGTTAAAAATTTAAAATTCATGATAATCCTTCATAAAGCGTTGTCATAGCAACGGAATTTATATTGAAATGATATTATAATGAACCCACAAAGTCAAGAAAGGGCGTAAAAACTTATGTTGAGACAGGTTATTCATATTGATGAGGAAAAGTGTAACGGTTGCGGAGCATGCGCAAATGCGTGCCACGAGGGAGCAATCGGAATGATAGACGGAAAAGCAAAGCTTTTGAGAGACGATTACTGTGACGGAATGGGCGACTGTCTGCCCGAGTGCCCGACAGGTGCTATCACATTTGAGACAAGAGAAGCTGCCGCTTACGATGAAAAGGCAGTCGAGGAACACAAGAAACAAAGAGAGATGCAGAAGAAAATGCAGGAATTCATCCACAATGCACCCGCAGGCGGATGCCCCGGCTCAAGAATGCGTCAGATGATAAGAAACGAAGAGCCGAGCGAGGAGAGTGTCTCCTCAGCTCCTATTGCCATGGGTTCACAGCTTAGAAACTGGCCCGTTCAGATTAAGCTGGCTCCGATAAAAGCACCTTACTTTGACGGCGCAAAGCTGCTCATTGCGGCTGACTGCACAGCTTATTCTTATGCTAATTTCCACCAAGAGTTCATCAAGGGCAAGACAACTCTCATCGGATGCCCCAAGCTCGATTCTGTCGACTACAGCGAAAAGCTCACAGAAATCATCAAGCAGAACGACATCACATCAGTAACAATCGTGAGAATGGAAGTTCCGTGCTGTGGCGGTCTTGAAATGGCTGCAAAGAAGGCACTCATGGAAAGCGGAAAGTTCATTCCGTGGCAGGTTGTCACCGTGAACATTGACGGAAGCCTAAAAGACTGATTTTCTAATCCACACAAAAACTGCGAAGTGACATTTAACACTTCGCAGTTTTTCTTTTTCAAAGCTTATCAAAGCCTTTAACGGTAAGTTTATTTTCGCAAACTGAGAATTTCACATCCCATTTTGCAAAGCTCATTCCGTAAATTCGGTTTTCGTCACGCTGATAAGACGGTCTTGGGTCTTCTCTGAGTGCACCTACAAGCGTTTCGAGCTGTTCGTCCGTCATATCGTTTGGCTTTTCGCAGTCAAGCTTCACACTCAAAAAATGCTGTTTAACTTTTCCCGAAAAACCCTCCTTGGCGTCCTCGTGGCAATCCGCCGCAATGTACGGCTTGATATCAAATATCGGTGTACCGTTCATCATGTCCGCACCGCTTACAATAAGCACGGGCGCATCCTCAGAGTCATAATCGATACCGATAAGCTTCAGCGAGGAAATCCCTATCGGATTGGGGCGAAAGGGCGACCTTGTCGCAAACACACCCATTCGCTCGTTTCCGCCCAGTCTCGGCGGACGGACGGTCGGACTCCATGTGTCTCTGTGATTTTCGGAGAAATCCCAAATCACCCAGATGTGAGAATACTCCTCGAGCCCACGGAAAGCCTCCGCCCGACGATATTCGGGCTCCATAACTATTCTTGCTATGTTGCTTTCAAGTCCCGACTGTCTCGGTATTCCGAATTTAGACGGAAAATCCGTGTGGATTCTTGCGATATAATTAAGCTCTGTTTTATTGAGGCTGTTGTCTTTCATATCTTCACAGTCCGTATCACTCGGCAAGCTCATTCATCTCGTCAATGAGACCGTCAAAGACCTTGATAGCCGAAAGTACGGGCTCGGGTGAAGCCATGTCAACGCCCGCACCTCTCAAAAGCTCGATAGGCGTCTTTGAGCTTCCGCCACTTAAGAATCCGATATAATCCTTTACAGCTGGTTCGCCCATTGTCAAAATTCTCTGAGAAAGTGCCATTGCCGCCGCAAATCCCGTAGAATACTGATATACATAGTAATTGTAGTAGAAGTGCGGAATTCTTGCCCATTCATGAGAAATCTCGTCATCAATGACTATCTCGTCACCGAAATAAAGCTTCTGCAAATCACGGTAAATATTCGTGCATGCGTCTGCCGTGACGCCCTCGCCCCTCTCGTTGAGCTTATTAATTTCAAGCTCGAACTCAGCAAACATACACTGGCGGTAAAGCGTAGACTTGAACTGCTCGAGGAAATGATTGAGAATATATGCTTTTTTCTTTTTGTCCTCTGTTGTCTTCAGCAAATATTGCATGAGAAGAGCCTCGTTGCATGTAGAAGCGACCTCCGCAACGAAAATGACATAATCGGAATAAACAGGCGGCTGATTGTGGCTCGAAAGATAAGTGTGAACGGAATGTCCCATCTCGTGAATGAGCGTGAAAACATCGTTAAGCGTTCCGTGGAAGTTTAGGAGAATGTTCGGATTCATTCCGTATCCGCCGGCGGAGTACGCACCGCTTCTCTTTCCCGGGTTTTCATAAACATCAATCCATCTCTCATTAAGGCCTTTCTTGACGATAGCAAGGTAGTCCTCACCCATAGGTTCGAGTGCCTTCAAGATAAGCTCGCAAGCCTCCTCATATGTGAAGTGCATATCCACATCGGAGATAATCGGAGCGTAAATATCATAGAAATGAAGCTCGTCCACCTTAAGTAGCTTCTTTCTTAGCTTAACATACTTGTACATTGAGCCCATTCCGCTGTGAACCGCCTCAATGAGATTTGTGTAAACCTCTGTCGGCACTTCGGTATCATCCAAAGCCGCCTCGAGGGTGTTGTTATATTTTCTTGCGTCCGCAAAGAATTTCAGCTGTTTAACCTGAGAAGAAAGCGTAACCGCACAGGTGTTGCGGAAATTTTGGTATGTTCCGTAAAGCGACTCGTAGGCTGACTTTCTGAGAACTCTGTCCGAACTCATCTCAAGCGGAACAAAGCTTCCGTGAGTGACTGCATGCTTATTGCCGAGACTGTCGACTGCATCGGAGAATTTGAGGTCGGCATCAGCAAACATCGAATATGTAGTTTCTGCCTGAGAAGCCATTTCGCCAGCCGCCGCCAAAAGCTCTTCCTCCTTCGGAGAAAGCGTGTGTGCTCTCTGTGCAAAAATCTGAGAAAGCTTTCTTCTGTAAAGCTCAAGCTCGCCGCACTCCTTGTAGAAGCTCTCAATTTCTTCATCTGAAAGTGTCAAAAGCTCGGGAATGAACCAAGCGGAAGCGGCATCAACGCTGACATAAAGGCTCATACTCTTGTTGGTATAATCCTGATATTTTGCCACACGGGTGTCCTCGTCGCTCTTTCTCTGAGCATAGTTTGAGATTTTCGAGAGAAGAATTTTCACTTCATCGTTAAGCTTCAGATAGGAAAGAAGTGTCTCGGCATTTTTGACCACTTTACCCTCATACTCCTTGATTTTAGGAATATAAGCTGCCGCCTCGTCAAGTGCTTTCTCGAAAGCTTCGTCACTTTCGAACATTGAGCTTAAATCCCAAGTGTATTTTTCTTCTATATTATTTCTTTCGACAATATCCATTTTATTCACCTTTCTTCGGTAATTTTTCCATAAAGTTTAAGTTATCCGACTTAGAAACGGATAACATCTCTGTAGATTATAACACTAAAAAAGTGTATATTCAATAAAAGTCTGAGCCCCACGGCTCTCACCGCAGGGCTCAAAGGATTCAGCCTAAGCCGAATTTATTTTTGATTAATTTAATTTTTATCACTCACCGAACTCAACCGTGATTTCCTCGGTATCGAGATAATCGTAAGATTCACTGTCTATATCGCTGAGATTAATCTCCATATCAAGAGTTTTGATATCGTTGTAATCCTTTATATCAAGATCTTCGGCACTTGTGTAAATCGGAGTGTCATAGTACATCTTGCATCCAGCTGCAACCGTAGGATAGAAACTGATATCAGCGGCTGTGTCATTGACATAGGTCTTATTGTAGGAAGAAGATATGCTTATGTTCTTGTCGGAATTATTCTCAATATAGAACTTAATCACACCTGCTTCGTAATATTTATCTTCGACTACCTTTTTGCAGATAATCTTGACATCGTTGGCATCATAAACCACAACACCGCTGTCATCATACTTCTGATTAAAAGTACCGTCTGCGCTTGTCTTGATGCTTACCGTCTCGCCCTTGCCGATATCGTCATAGCTGTCATCGTCATAAGCCTTGACCCTGATATCGATATTCGCAATCGTTCCTATGTCGAAGTCTTCAAGGTCTGAGAAATAGATATTGCAGCTGTCGTTAAGCTTTTTGCCAGCGTCTACCGTGCCGTAAACATAGCCGTAATCGTACATTATTCCGTTTATACTGAAAAGTGAAGTGCTGACGTTTACCGTCTTGTCGGAGTCATTCTTAATCGTATAAGAAAGCTCGTATTTTCCATAGTATTCGTCATCATCGTACTTAAGCTTGTTAACCGTCACCGTGACGCCGCCCTCGTTAAAAAGCTCGGTTTTCTCGATAGTGACCTCATCATGGACGCTTGGGTCGGAATCAGGCAGATCCTTTGTATCTGTCTTCTTGTCCGTCTTTGAATCGGACTTTTTATCAGACTTTTCGTCCTTGGAGGACTCTGTCTTTGAAGACTCCGTCTTGGAAGTCTCTGTTTTAGAGGATTCTGTCTTGGATGACTCCTTCTTGGAAGATTCACTCTTTGACGATGCCGAAGAATCATCGCTCTGAAGATTCTTGTAGGTGTCTGAGCCTTCCTTAACAAAGGTTAGCTTCATGTCCTCAATTTCAATTGACAGAAGATCTCCGTCTATTTTATAGGAAAGCTTCTCACCGTCGCCCGTGAACTCCTTGTCGTTCCACTCGAACTCCTCGTCGTCTCCGTCAGAACTCAAAATTCCTGTTCCGTCTTTCTTAAGTTCTATAAACGTGCTTTCAGGATCGTAATACTCCTTAAGACCGCTGTACTCGACTTTTACACCTTCTGTTTCGACTGCGTAAAGAAAATATTTACCTGTTTTGTCCGACTTTTTTGTCGCACCCGATGCGCTCACAAAGCCACAGCTTATAACCAGGCAGAACGCAAGCACATAAGCTAAGAGTTGGTTTGTCTTTTTCATGGCTATACCCCCAAAAGATAATATATTGCTAAAGCGAAAGCTTTTTTCGCTTCAATGCCATTTGTAATATAGAATAGAACAGTAAAATTAAGTCTTGTTTTTAAGCTTTTACCGCCGAAAAATCGGCGGCTTGGCTTAGCACATATAAATTAATATTCAGTTTTTTGTTTTCAGACCTTGTCCTCGTCACCGAAAGGATCGCCGCACTCGGGGCAGAATTTCGGAGGATTTTTCGGATCTGCGGGAACCCAGCCGCACTTACTGCACTTGTAACTTGCAGGTGCTTCAGGCTTCTTTGCTCCGCATTCCATGCAGAATTTGCCCGTGTTGACCGTTCCGCAGGAAGCGCATGTCCAAGAGCTTGTCTCAGGCTTCTTCGTACCGCATTCGGGACAGAATTTTCCCGTAGCACTCTTGCCGCATGTCGGACAAGTCCAAGCGGAAACTGCGTTCTCCTTCGGCATTTGCGGCTGAGAAACCGTTCTCTGTGACTGCTCTGCTCCCATCTGATAAAGATTTTGTGTGTTGACGCCTGAGCCGCCTGCCATATTCATTCCCATAAATCCGACAGCAGCGCCAGCCGAATTCTTTGCGGCATCCTGCATTGCCTGAGCCTGTGCTCCGACAAGATGAGCCGCCGCCATGGTAGGATCACGGAATGCGGCATTTCTCTGCATCTCCTTGATTGTCTTCTCGTCGTTCTCGTCAGCCTTTACGCTCGATACGCCGAAAGACACAATCTCAATACCACGAAGATTTCTCCACTTTGCGGAAAGAACCTCATTGAGGCTGTCCGCAAGCTCTGTCGTGTGACCTGGAAGAGCCGAATAACGGATTCCCATTTCGCTTATCTTTGCAAATGCCGGCTGGAGCGCCGTCAAAAGCTCACTCTTAAGCTGAGAATCAATTTCCGTTCTCTTGTAATCGTCGCTTACGTTTCCGCAGACATTTGTGTAGAACAAAATCGGGTTTGCAACACGGTAGCTGTATTCTCCGAAGCACTTAATGGAAATATCCATATCGAGTCCGACATTTC
>CAVBOS010000099.1:0-7377 GCA_963597005.1 Lachnospiraceae bacterium | reverse complement strand
GCCAAAAAAAGAAGAAGCCGAAGAACTCAAACGAGAACTGACTGGTCAGCTTATTGAATATCAACAATGCAAAGCTGTTGCAGCTAAATTATCGGAAATTATCAGTTTTGATTCCATATCCCGAAAAGAAGAGACAATTGAGGCAGATTATCGATATAAGCTAAAACATGAGCCGACAGTTCTTTATAACGCTTATATGAATGTATTTGGCAAAAACAGAAAGCCTTTTGTTTTAAATCGCGAAAAATTGGATAAAATTGTTACAAGGAATTTTGTGAGCGTAAATTCGCAGATTATTTATATTCTTAGAAACTTATGGAACAAAATACCGATAAAATTAAACTCGCTTATTTTTCAAAAAAAGGATCATTCGGAAAGAATTGCCGCATTTTTAGCATTGCTTGAACTTGTAAAGCATAAACGAGTTAAGGTTCACGAAAAAAACAACGAAACTTATGTTAGAATATATAACGGAGAAGACATAAATGAATAATCTTCAGGCTTCTGTTGAAGCTGTTATATTTGCCGCCGGAGACCCTGTACCTCTCGATAAGCTGTCGATGGTGCTTGAAATATCACTTGAAAAGCTTAATGAGGTTATTGACTTAATCCAAACAAAGTTTGAGGACAAAAATTCCGGAATTCGACTTATGAAATTTAAGGATTCCGTACAATTTGTTTCTAAATCAGAATATGTGGAAACCGTTCGCAAAGTTCTTGAAATTAATAAAAGCGCACCACTCTCAAATGCAGCAATGGAGGTTCTGGCTCTCGTGGCCTACAATGAACCTGTAACAAAAGCGTATATCGAACAGGTGAGAGGAGTTGATTGTTCCGGAGTTCTTGCGAATTTGATTCAAAAAGAATTAGTTGAAGAAAGAGGTCGTTTGGAGTTGCCGGGAAGGCCGCTTCTTTATGGAACAACAGAGAATTTTCTAAGGTGCTTTGGTATATCATCCATAGAAGAGCTTCCTGAAATTCCGAAATCTGACTCGCAGAATACGGATAAATGATTGCATTAATAATTATTCTATGCGTTTTGGCGTTCTTCTTGTTACAACCGTTACGAGTGAAAATTTACTTTGAAGAAGAATTATCTTTTAAGGTTTATTACTCTTTGATTCCTGTATTTTCTTATCCTAAGTCAGAATCTCAACAGGAAGATGAGAATGAAACTCCCGAAGAAGAACATCAAGAAGATGAAAATACCGAGGAAAATGGTGAAGGCGCATTAGGTAAGCTAAAAAAAATAATCAGACAAACAGGATTAAAAGGCTTTTTAAATTTGATTTATGAACTCCTTAAAATAGTGTTGTCCGGTGGAAATCGATTAATTCGCAGAATTAAATTGACAGATGCGGATATTTATGTTTGCAGTACAGATGATAATGCTGCCGACGCGGCATATGGCTATGGAAAACTCTGTGCCGCTATTTATCCCGCTACTTCTGCTATATATAGTTTTTTTAGGTGTAAGAACGGCAAAGTTACTGTGGATATGGACTACGATGCAGAAGATTCTGTTGTAAAAGCTTATGCATCTTTAAGAATTACATCTTTATTTGCGTTGGCTATTGTGTTAAATATGATTTTCAAAGCGCTTCCACGTATCATTAGAGTGCTAAAGAACATTAAGAAAGGAAATAAAAATGAGCGAGAAAGTAAACAGTCTGCTTGAAACAACCGTTGATAAAATTAAAAGCGTAGTAGATGTTAATACTGTAATAGGGGATCAGATTGTCACTCCAGACGGAACGGTAATTATACCTATTTCAAGGGTTAATTATGGGTTTGCCGCAGGCGGATCTGATCTTCCGTCAAAAACACCGGGGCTTTTTGGCGGCGGTTCAGGAGCAGGTGTCACAATTACACCCATTGCATTTCTTTCTGTTTCTAACGGCAATGTAAGAGTTATTCAGGTTGAGCCGTTTATCAGTTCCGTTGACAGAGCAATTCAAACAGCACCGGATGTTATTGACAGAATTACATCACTTTTCAAAAAAGACAAGGCAGAATCGGATGTTGATTTATCAGAGCCGACAACCGAAGCTGTAGTATCGGAAGGTTAAAATATGGCAAAAGATTGCAGATTACAAAAATATATTGCAGAATGCGGACTTGCATCAAGAAGAAAAGCTGAAGAGATGATTCTTGCGGGTCGAGTAACAGTTAACGGAAGAAAAGCTTCTATCGGTGATAAAATTGACAGAAAAACAGATCTCATCCGTGTTGACGGTGAACGTCTTGCCGTAAGCGAAAAAAAATGGTATTTGATGATTAATAAGCCGAGAGGCTATGTCACCACCATGAGTGACGAAAAAGGCAGAAAATGTGTTGCCGATTTAGTTGCGGATATTCCAGAAAGAGTCTATCCTGTCGGAAGACTTGACAGAGAGTCCGAAGGTTTGCTTATAATGACCAACGACGGAGAATTTTCTAACCTGATTTCTCATCCGTCAGGACATATTCCTAAACTTTACAGAGTAACCGTAAGACCAAATCCGACTGAAGATATGCTTGTTAAAATGTCTGTTGGAATGGTGATTGACGGCGTTAAAACCGCACCATGTACAGTTAGGGTGCTTACTGTTGAACCCGAGAGAACAGTTCTTGAAATAGTTTTAAACGAGGGTAGAAACCGCCAGATTAGAAAGATGTGCGAGCATTTCGGCTTGGAAGTTATCAGACTGAAAAGAAATGCTATCGGTCCTGTTAAGCTTGGCATGCTTCAATTAGGAGAATATCGTGAGCTTTCAAAGGAAGAGATTCTTGCGCTGAAGAATTATGCTTCAAAGGTCAAAAGAAGAAATGAAGATAAGAATGTGAGCTCGACAAACGGTAACAAGGCGGTAAAACGAAGCGTTAAAAAATTTAAAAAGAGATAAATTCTGTTTATAGGTCAGAAAAGGTTACAAATTTGTAACCTTTTCTTGCTATATTCACATGAAATCGATTATAATAAAGTGTAAGTGCAGATGTCCGCACACTTTGCATCTTTCCAATTTGGCATAGTGTGCTCCGATTTAAATAAGGTCGTATTAAAGAAAGGACGGATATAATGCTCAAAAGTATGACGGGTTTCGGCAGAGCTGACGAAATCGTTGACGGCAGACATATAATCGTAGAAATAAAATCGGTTAATCATAAATATTTTGAATTTAGCACAAGGATTACCAGAGGATATGCTTTTTTGGAAGAAAAATTAAAATCCTTCATCCAGTCGAGTGTATCCAGAGGAAAAGTTGACGCTTATGTTCATATTGAGAATATCGATGTGGATGATGTTGAGGTTACAGTTAATCACTCTCTTGCGGCAGGATATATTAACGCTTTAAGAGAATTAAACAAAGAGTATTCACTCTCAGGCGATATTACAGCTGACAGTCTAACAAAATTTACAGATATTTTCTCCATACATAAAGCTCCTGAGGATGAAGAAAGAGTATGGAATGATGTTAAAACGGTTACCGAAAAAGCACTTTCCAATTTTATAGAAATGAGAGAGCGTGAAGGATCTAAACTTTACGATGATATTGTCAGCCGTGCCGAAACGATTCTCGGAATCGTTGGAAAAATTGAAGTTCGTTCACCTGAAACTGTTAAGGAATACAGAGAAAAGCTTGAGGCAAAGCTAAGAGAGCTTCTTGAGGACAGAAACATCGACGATACAAGAATATTGACAGAAACTGCTATTTTTGCCGATAAGATTGCGGTTGATGAAGAAACCGTAAGATTAAGAAGCCACATTTCTCAGTTAAAACAATTTGCAGACAGCAAAGATCCTATCGGTAGAAAAATGGATTTCTTGGTTCAGGAAATGAATCGCGAGACAAATACTATCGGATCAAAATGCTCCGATTCTGATATAGCGTATATGGTAGTTGATATTAAAGCTGAAATTGAGAAAATACGCGAGCAGGTTCAAAACATAGAGTAAGGTGATAAAGTGAGACTAATCAATATTGGGTTCGGCAACATGATTTCTAGCGGTAAAATAGTTGCGGTTGTCAGCCCTGATTCGGCACCTGTAAAAAGAATTGTTCAGGAAGCAAAAGAAACGGGTAAAGCGATCGACGCTTCTCAAGGCAGAAAGACAAAATCTGTTATCATAACCGACAGCAACCATGTGGTGATGTCGGCACTGACAACGGACGTAATAGCCAATCGTATAAACGGTGATAATGAAGGTGACACAAATGAATGAAGGTCTTGTTATTGTAGTATCAGCTCCTTCCGGTGGAGGAAAAGGTACTATTCTAAAAGAATTATTTAAGCGAAACTCTAATTTAAAATTCAGCGTTTCTGCTACAACAAGAGATCCTCGACCCGGGGAGATTGACGGCGAAAGTTATTATTTTATTAATAAAAGCCATTTTGAAGAGCTTATTGCAGAAGGAAAAATGCTTGAGCATGCCGAGTACTGCGGAAATTATTATGGAACTCCGAAAGAGCCGATAGAAAAAGCGGTTAAAGACGGATTTGATATTGTCCTTGAAATAGAAGTACAGGGCGGAGCTCAAATAAAGAAGAAGATTCCTGATTGCGTATCTGTATTCATCACACCACCTTCTATGGAAGTTCTTGAAAAAAGATTGAGAAATCGTGGCACTGAGACAGATGAGGTTATCAAGAATCGTTTGAATACCGCATTGGTTGAAATTCCTCATGCTAAGGACTATGACTACATCGTAGTTAATGATGAGCTTGAAAAGGCTGTAGATGAACTTGAGTCTATCATTAAAGCCGAAAAGCTTAAATATGCAAGAAATAAAGATTTAAATATATTTAAAGATATTATTAAGGAGTAATAAAAATGCTTAAACCATCAGCAAACATAGTAAGAACACCTCACAACAGCCGTTATTCCCTCGTTATTGCTATTGCAAAAAGAGCAAGAGAGATTACAACAGAGATTGAAAATGCAGATCCGCCTGTCACAGTAAAGCCTGTTGAGCTTGCTTGCAGAGATTTTGTTGCGGGTAAGTACATCATTAATGAGCCGGATCCGTTTGATTATGAATTTTGATCGCTGAAATCGCATTAGAAAAAACTTCGTACTCCTTCGACAAGCTATTTTCTTACAGCATTCCTGATGGAATGAAGGTTGAAGCGGGAATGAGGGTTAAAGTACCTTTTGGAAACAGCAATAAGTCAAAAATCGGAATTGTTTTCAGAGTTCGCCAAAAGAACGAAACGGATTCAGGCAGACTTAAAAATTTGCTGGATGTAATAGATGAGAATTCTGTTTTGTCTGAGGAACTCCTCACAATAGCCGATTGGATGACGAAAAGATATTTTTGCACATATGAGGAAGCTACTCGAGTTCTCATTCCCAACGGGTTATCGCAAAAGCTGATTTTTACATATCAGTTTAATCCTGATGTTGTTTATGACGATAATGATTTATCAGATTTTCAAACTAAGCTTATTAGGCGTGCAAATAAAAGCAATTTTAACTCTAACTATATAGTTAACACATTAAAATCAGATGATTCTAATGAAGAATTGCTACAGCTGGTTGAAAAGAAAATTCTTATTAAAACGCAAGACACCATTCAAAAGGTCTCTGATGCTACCGATAAGATGATTTCTGCTAAGGAATATGATTCTTCTATGCTTAAATCTAAGCAACAGAAAAAAGCATATGAATTTATCCGTAACTGTGAAACGGTTACCGTGAATGAAGTTGCCTATTTTGTTGGTTGTACCAAAGGCGTTTTAGATAAGCTGGTTTCTTGTGGCGCCGCCGAGTACTCTTTAAAAGAGAAATTCAGACGTCCGTCTGTGACAGCTGAAAGGGCAAAATCAAGCGAAGAAATCATTTTAAATAAGCTTCAACTCGAGGTTTACAATAAAATTTGTGACAGCTACGATAAAAAAGATAATAAACCAATATTATTAAACGGTATTACAGGCAGCGGAAAAACCTCAATATATATCAAATTAGCAGAAAAGATACTTTTCGAGGGCAAACAAGCTATAATTTTAGTTCCTGAGATATCATTGACTTCGCAGACAGTTCAAATCTTCAAGAATGCTTTTGGTGACAAAGTAGCAGTTTTGCACAGCGGTCTGACAGTTGCTGAGCGTTATGATGAGTGGAAACGTTGCAAAAACGGAGAGGCTGATATAGTTGTCGGAACAAGATCAGCAATATTTGCGCCATTCGATAATATTGGATTGATTGTTGTTGATGAAGAGCACGATAAATCATATAAATCCGATAAAAATCCAAGATATGATGCAAGACAAATTGCCATTTTAAGAGCTTCGAGAACTAAAGCTATTTGTTTATTCGCTTCGGCAACTCCTTCCGTAGAATCATCTTATCAAGCGCAACTTGGGAATTATGTTTTGTGCCACTTGAATTCGAGATACGGAAATGCTGATTTGCCCGAGGTAGAAGTGGTAGATGCTCTTGATTCTGACGGAGTACAAAATGATCTAAGTGCCAGAACCAGATTTCTTCTGCGAAAGAATTTGGACGATAACAAGCAGTCAATCATTCTTATAAATCGACGAGGCTATCACAGCTTTGTCAGGTGTACCGAGTGCAGAGAAGTAAAACTATGTCCTAATTGCAGTGTATCTTTGAACTATCATTTTGACAACAACAAGCTTGTTTGTCATTACTGTGGTTATATAGAGGAATATTCTTCTACTTGTCCGCACTGCCATCAAAATTCAATGAGTACATACGGTACGGGAACACAGAGAATTGAAGAATCTCTGAGAGAATTTATCCCCGAGGCTAGGATTTTAAGAGTAGATTCCGATTCGGTTTCGCTCAGAAATAATCTTGACGAACTGCTTGATGAATTCGCCGACCACAAATATGACATAATGGTTGGCACACAAATGGTGTCCAAAGGCTTAAACTTCGAGAATGTTACCCTTGTATGTGTATTAAATATTGATCAAATGCTTTACGCAGATGACTATAGCTGCAACGAGAGAGCATTTGATTTAATTACACAGGTAATAGGAAGATCGGGCAGAGGGCGATATAAAGGTATAGCTTTAATTCAGACAGAGCAGCCTGAAAACGCTTATATTCAGCTTGCAAAAAATCAGAATTATTCGGATTTTTACAAACTTGAAATAAATTTCAGACACACTCTATTGTATCCGCCTTTTTGCGATATTAATGTTGTCGGATTTATTTCATCCGATGAAACCTTGGTGAAATTTGCCCCTATTAAATTCACAAATTTCTTAACCAAGGCTCTTAAAGAGAGACTACCGTCTCATCCCATTAGGATTTATCCTCCGACCGAGGCTTCTGTCTATAAAGTCGGTAATAAATTCAGATATAAAATTATCATTAAAACTAAATGCAATAAACAGTACAGAACATTGCTCTCTGAAGTATATAAG
>CAVBOS010000098.1:0-7402 GCA_963597005.1 Lachnospiraceae bacterium | reverse complement strand
TAATATGTTTGTCTTCAATGTTCAGGACGGCCCAAGCGAGCTTATGACAAGTCATTGCGATTCACTCGATAAGCTCTCGAAACTCGGTGTGAAAACGGTATTTCATAAGAAATGCAAGACGCTTGACGAGATTTTATCGGCAATCGATGAAATCGGAGACATGAGAAGTGAGCTTCCGTTTGATATTGACGGTGCGGTTGTCAAGATAGACCAAATTGCTTACAGAAACGATTTTTCGAGCGGTGCTAAATATTCGAGCGGACACATTGCTTATAAGTATCCGCCTGAGGAGAGAGAAGTCGTAATGGACGAAATTCTCGTTGATGTAGGAAGAACGGGAAAGCTTACCTTTACGGGCATTTTCCACGACAAGGAAACGGGCGGCCCCGCAAGACTTTGCGGAACATTCGTCTCGAGAGCCACACTTCACAATCAGGACTATATAAATGAAATGAAGGTAGGTATTGGCGGAAGCTATAAGCTTTTCAAATCGGGAGAAATCATTCCCAAACTTAACGGCTGTGTGACAAAGCCGAACGAGGTTTTCAAGGCGCCGAGCGTTTGCCCCGTTTGCGGTGAGCCGCTTATTCGTGAGGAGGACACGGCTGATATTAGATGTGTCAACCCATCCTGTCACGCTCAGCTCTCAAGAACGATTGCTTATTTTTCTTCGGTCAACTGTATGAACATTGTCGGTCTTGGCGAAACAATAACAGATTCTCTCATTAAAGAGGGATTTCTTGAAAGCTACGCCGATATTTATTATCTCAAGGACAGGCGTGAAGAACTGATTGAGAAAAAGTTAATCGGCAAAGAGAAGAACACCGATAAAATTCTTGCCGCAATCGAAGCGTCTAAGGCAAACGAGCCGACAAGACTATTGGCGGCACTGGGAATAAGAAATGTCGGACTATCAACATCGAGAGAGCTCATGAAGAATTTCTCCGGAATCGACGAACTCGTTGATGCCGACGAAGAAAAGCTGACAGCAATCAACGATATCGGCGAAACAACGGCGAAATGCATTGTTGAATTCTTCTCGAATGAGCACAACAGAGAGATAATCTCAAGACTCAAAGCGGCGGGAGTTAATATGACAATGCCGCAAAAGGAAGAGGGCTCAAATGCCTTAGCCGGGCTTACCATTGTAGTAACGGGAACACTTCCAACGCTTGGCAGAAAAGAGGCAACAGAGCTTATCGAGAAGAACGGCGGTAAGGCGACAGGCTCAGTATCAAAGAAAACAAGCTATCTTGTAGCGGGTGAGGCGGCAGGCTCAAAGCTTACTAAGGCTCAGTCGCTTGGCATACCTATTTTAGATGAGGACGGACTTTTAAATTTAATCAAAAACGGAGGAAAACTATGATTTCTGAATTCAGATCCGTTTATGCGGACAACGAAGAATTACAGCGTGAGAGATACGCTTCTCTCACGGAGAATTTCAAAAGCTATTTCTCTTTAGAGAGTGATGACGGCATTGAGTATTTTTCTGCTCCGGGCAGAACCGAAATCGGCGGAAACCACACTGACCACCAGCACGGCAGAGTTTTGGCGGCTGCGGTAAATCTTGATATCATAGCGGCGGCTAAAAAGCGTGACGACAACATGATTCGCCTAAAGTCACATGAATACACTAAATTTGATGAAATTGATATTTCCGTCCTTGAGCCGAAAAGCATGGAGCGAGAGAAATCCGCTTCTCTTATCCGTGGAATTGCCGCAAGAATTACCGAGCTTGGCTACAACGTAGGCGGCTTTGATTGCTATACCACTTCCAACGTCCTCAAGGGTTCGGGACTTTCGAGCTCTGCGGCATTTGAGGTTTTGGTCGTGACTATCATCAATCATTTCTATAATGACGATAAAATCGATCCCGTCACAGTCGCACAGATTGCCCAGTACGCAGAGAATGTCTATTTCGGAAAGCCGTCGGGACTTATGGATCAGACCGCTTCAAGCGTAGGCGGATTTACGGCTATCGATTTTAATGATCCACAAAAGCCCGTTCTCGAGAAAATCGAATTTAATCTTTCCGACTACGGTCATAAGCTTTGCATAGTCGACACAAGGGGAAGTCACGCTGACCTCACCAATGAATATGCGGCTGTGCCTGTTGAGATGAAATCCGTGGCAGAATTTTTCGGAAAGAACGTTCTTCGTGAGGTTGACGAGAACGAATTTTACAAGAATATTCCCGCACTTCGTGAGAAACTCGGCGACAGGGCAGTTCTTCGTGCAATTCATTTCTTCGATGAAAACCGCCGTGCAAAGGAAGAAGCCGACAAGCTTAAGGAAAAGGATTTCGACGCTTTCCGTGCACTTGTTAAGGAATCGGGAAATTCTTCTCTTATGAAGCTTCAGAATGTTTTCGCTTCGAGTGATCCGAGCCATCAGGGACTTACACTTGCTTTGGCTCTTACAGAGAGACTTCTTAAAGACCGTGGCGCTTACCGTGTTCACGGCGGTGGATTTGCCGGCACAATTCAGGCTTATGTCCCAGATGATTTGCTCGACGAATACAAAACTATGATTGAATCCGTTTTCGGCGAGGGAACATGCTATGTTCTCAATATTCGCACGGCAGGCGGTACTAAAATAACTTTATAACTGAAAGGGAAACTTAAATGAGCAACCTTAACAAAACTTGCAGAGTTCACTACACAGGAACTTTCAATGACGGAACAAAATTCGATTCTTCTTACGACAGAGGAACTCCGCTCGAGTTCGTTTGTGGCGCAGGAATGATGATCAAGGGCTTCGATAAGGCTGTTGAAGACATGGAGGTAGGTCAGATTATCGATATCCACCTCATGCCCGAGGAGGCTTACGGAGAGAAAAATCCTGAGGCGATTTTCACTGTTCCGCTCGCTGAATTACCGGGAAGCGAGGGACTTAATGTCGGTGACAGACTTTATCTCGCTACTGCAGAGGGACAGCAGTTCCCTGTTTGCGTTGAAGCAAAGGACGAGACAACAATCACATTTGACGCAAACCACGAAATGGCAGGCAAGGAACTCAATTTCAAGATTGAGCTTGTCGAAGTTATCTGATTGAATATTTGAAAAAACAGCGTGGAAAATCTTCACGCTGTTTTGCTTTTTCCCGTATTGAATTCCCTATATTTCGATGATACAATTGAACAAAAGCGGTGATTTGACCGCCAAGGGAGGATAAAGACATGGCAATTTATGAAATCAAAAACAGAAAGGTTTTCGGATTTTCCGCTGAAAATCCGACAGGCACAAAATCAGGCGGCACAAGGGGAAAGGACTGCGAAAAATTAAGTCCGTGCTATGACATCAAGCCGGGTGAGACGCTTACTCTTTGTGATACGGACGGCCCCGGAATGATAACACACATGTGGTTCACGGGTTATGTCGGCCATTCCTTTATATTGAGAATTTATTGGGAGGGCGAAGAAAGACCGAGCGTTGAAGCGCCACTTTCTGCATTTTTCGGCTGTGCCTACGATGAGAATTTTGAAGACAGAGACGGAAACTATCCCGTTTTAAATTCAGCCGTAATGCTCGTAGCCCCAGGAAGAGGTTTTAACAGCTATTTTGAGATGCCTTTCAGAAAGCACTGCAGGATTACCATGGAAAACCGCTCGGATAAGCCTGAAACTCTCTACTATATGATAAGCGGTTGGCACGGAGATGTCGGAGACAATATAGGCTATTTCCATGCGGCTTACCGTCAGGAGCACCCTGTTCAAAAAGGCAGATCATACACGATTTTGGACAAAGTCGATGGAAAAGGTCAGTTTGTCGGAGTTACTCTTGCAAGCGGAATGAACGGCCACAATACCTGTTGGGTAGAGGGTGAGGCTAAGGCTTATATTGACGGTGATGAATATCCGACAATGAACTATACGGGAACAGAAGATTATTTTTGCGGTTCATATGCGTTTGGAAACGATATTTATCTCAACCGTTATCAGACCTTCAGCGGACTTTATGCGGGGCTTTTTGCGATAATCGGTGACACCAAGGAGATGTATAATCACCAGAAGAGATTTTTGCTTTATCGCTTTCATGTCAAAGATCCGATTTATTTTGACGAGAATTTCAAAATGGTAATTGATAACCTCGGTTGGACGGGCCCCAGATATGATGATTATACTTCCTGCGCTTATTACTATTTAAGTGAGCCGAAAAATGTTCCGTTTGAACTGCCAAGCGACAAAGAACTCATTATGAAGTGAGAATAGACCGAAAAACAAAAAAGTGTTGAAAAAACCGATATTTCTGATAGAATTAAGATATATTTTAGGAACAGATAAGGAGTGTTTTTATGCCATGTACTACAATACTTGTCGGTAAAAAGGCAAGTAACGATAATTCAACCATGATTTCAAGAACAGACGACGGATTTTTTGACGAGAAAAAAATCATTGTTGTCAATCCTGACAAACAGCCGAGAAAATATAAGTCGGTTATTTCTCATGTCGAGATAGATCTTCCTGATAATCCAATGAGATATACTTCTTGTCCAAGCGTATCAAACAAGGACGGCATTTGGGCGGCAACAGGAATCAATGAGGCAAATGTCGGTATGACTGCTACGGAGACAATTACTTCCAACCCGAGAGTTTTGGCAGCAGACCCAATGGTAGAGTATCAGAAGGCTAAGTCAAGAAGAGAAAAGGATATCCCGGGCGGTATCGGTGAGGAGGATATCGTCGTTCTCGTTCTTCCTTACATTCATTCGGCAAGAGAGGGCGTAGAGCGTCTTGCTTACCTTCTCGAGACCTACGGCACATATGAGTCCAACGGCATTGCATTCAATGACGAAAATGAAATTTGGTGGCTCGAGACTATCGGCGGTCACCACTGGATTGCAAGAAGAGTTAAGGATGATGAAGTTGTCCTTGCTCCTAACCAGTTCGGTATGGACTATTTCGACTTTGACGATGCTTACGGCGAGAAGAAGGAGTATATGTGTTCTGCCGACCTCAAAGAGTTCATCGAGAAAAATCACCTTGACCTCAATAAAGAGGGCGAGCCGTTCAATCCGCGTTACTGCTTCGGCTCAAGAAGAGATGCAGACCACTGCTACAATACTCCCCGTGCTTGGTTTATGGGAAGATATCTCACTCCTTTCTCTCACAAGTGGGACGGTGAAGACGCAGAATTTAAGCCCGAGAGCGACAACATTCCTTGGTCACTCAAGCCCGACAAGAAGGTAACTGTCGAGGATGTCAAGTATATTGTTTCATCTTACTATCAGGGAACACCGTACAACCCGTATTCAGCTCAGGATACAGGCAAGAGGGGTGTTTACCGCTCCATCGGCATCAGCCGCACGGGTGTAACTTCAATCTGCCAGATAAGAAGTGACGTTCCCGATGAGATTAAGGGTGTCGAGTGGATTATGTTTGGCTCAAATGCATTTAATGCGGCAATTCCGCTTTATACAAATGTATCAAAAATGCCAAAGTATCTGAGTGATGTAAAGCTCGATGTTTCCACAGAGAATTTCTACTGGGGCTCAAGACTTATCGGTGTTATGGCAGATGCTCACTTCGGCTCTTGCGTACAGATTATCGAGAGATATCAGGAGGGCGTGCTCACAAAGGGCAGACAGATTCTTGTCGAGAGCGACAAGGCGGCAATCGAGTCGGGTGATTTCTCAGGTCTTGAAAAGGCAAACGAGAAAATTGCTGATATGGCAAAAACTCAAACGACCGATACTCTCACAAAGCTGACACTCGAGTGCAGTAAGCACATGAAGAACGGCTACAACAGAGCAGACAATTAAATAATTTGAAAATGTAAAACGCAGATCGATTTTTTCGGTCTGCGTTTTAGTCTTATGCGTATTATTTTTTCAAAGCCTCAACAACTTCGATTATGTCGCTGTTGATGACAAGGTCTGCGTTTTCGTCAAACGGTGTCGTACTTTTATTGATAAGCACAATGTTATCACCTTTAAAATACCTCACGAAGCTTGCCGCAGGATAGACGGCGAGAGAAGTGCCGATTATGAGAAGTAAATCAGCTGTGCCGATTTCGTGAACTGCACGGTTTACTGTGTCGGAGTCAAGACCCTCTTCGTAAAGAACGACATCAGGCTTGATGATTCCGCCGCATTTTTCGCAAACGGGAACGCCTTTTGAATTATAGACAAATTCCATGTCATATGCCGCATGGCATTTCATGCAGTAGTTTCTGTGAATACTGCCGTGTAGCTCGCAAACACAGGAATTGCCTGCCATAGAATGAAAACCGTCTATATTCTGAGTGACAACGGGAACAGATTTTCCCTCTTTTTCAAGCTCGGCAAAATAAAGGTGAGCTTCATTCGGCTTTGCATCGGGATACAGCATTTTTTCACGGTAAAATTCATAGAAAAGTGCGGTGTCACGCATGAAAAAGCTGTGGGAGATAATCTCCTCGGGGCGCAAATTCTGCTTGTATTTTTGACTGTAAATACCGTCAGCCGAACGAAAATCGGGGATTCCGCTCGGTACGCTTATTCCCGCTCCCGTAAAAACACAAATCTTGTTTGATTTTTCAATCAGATTTTTTAAGACGCTTATTTTCTCGTCAAAATCATTCATCTTCGTCAGCACTTGCTTCCTTTTTGGGCTCTTCTGTGAAATGCCTGAAATATGTCTTGTTGAGAGACTTAAGCTTAGAGAAGTCAATATTTCTCAGGTGTTCTCTTGAAATTCTGAAAGCCCAGTTTCCGTTCGGTACACCCGGCATGTTCATCTTGGTGTCGCTTCCAAAGCCGCAAAGATCCTGAACGGGGACGATAGCCATATTGGACGGAGCTGCCCAAAGAGCACGTATCATTGCCTGAACCGATTTTGAGTTCCAGCCGCCCTCAGCCCAGTTGTCACCTGTGAAGCCGGCATAGTCAAGCGCAAGCTTTCTCTGCTCTGGAGAAGCCTCCCAGAGCCAGCCGAGAGTGGTATTATTGTCGTGAGTACCCGTGTAAGCTACGCTGTTTTTCGGCATATTATGCGGCAGATGCATATTATCTGAGAAGTCGAACGCAAACTGCATGACACGCATGCACGGGAAGCCCGTGTCCTCGATAAGCTTGACAACACCGTCATCAATGATTCCGAGGTCCTCGGCGATAATCTTGTTTGCACCGAATTTCTTAATGACAACATTGAAGAAATCCATCTTCGGACCTTCTCGCCATTCTCCTTCGATAGCGGTCTCCGCCTCATACGGAACAGCCCAATAAGCTGAGAACGCACGGAAGTGGTCGATTCTGATTGCATCGTAAATATTAAACGATGCTTCAAGTCGCTTGAGCCACCAATGATAACCCTCTTTTTTCATCTCGTCCCAGTTGTAGAGCGGATTTCCCCATTTCTGACCGAGTGCACTGAAATAATCGGGCGGTACTCCTGCTGCGCATTTCGGCTGACCGTCCTCTGCAA